>NZ_JBKJFM010000002.1:0-145579 GCF_046614825.1 Streptomyces nanhaiensis | reverse complement strand
GAAGTGCGCGCAGATCTCATCCAGGGCGGCAGCGAACACAGGGAAGACGGCGTACAGCTCACGCCCCATCCCGGCCCGCTGGCTGCCCTGCCCCGAGAACAGAAACGCCAACCGCCCCTGTGCCACAGTCCCACGGTTCCGTACGACCCGGGACGCAGGCTCTCCCGAGGCCAGCGCGGCAAGCCCGTTCAGCAAGGTCTCCCGGTCCCCGCCGAGGACGACCGCCCGGTTCTCGTGAGAGTCGCGTGATGTCGCCAGCGACAGCGCTACCGCGTCCGCGTCCAGCTCGGACCGGTCCGCCACGAACGTCTGCAGCCGCTCGGCCTGCGCGCGCAGGGCGGCCTCCCCGCGGCCGGAAACCAGCCACGGCACCACGGCACCGACCGGCTCTTGCACACCCCTGCCACCGGACGTGGTCCCAGGCTCGGTCGCTGGCAGCCCCTGAAGGACCATGTGGCAGTTGGTGCCGCCCATCCCGAACGAGCTGACGCCCGCGAGTGCTGGCCCGGGCTCCGGCCAGTCCGCCAGCGACTGCTGGACGCGTAGGTTGAGTTCGTCTAGCGGGATGCGTGGGTTCGGCGTTTCGTAGTGGAGGCTGGCCGGGATCTTGCGCATATGGAGGGATAGGGCGGTTTTGAGGAGGCCGACCATTCCGGCGGCGCCCTCCAGGTGCCCCACGTTGGTCTTGGCCGAGCCGACCGTCAGCGGCAGTCGGCGGCTGGTGGCCGTGCCCAGGACGTCGCCCAGGGCGGATGCCTCGATGGGGTCGCCCAGGGCGGTGCCCGTGCCGTGCAGTTCGACGTACTGGACGTCCGCGGGGTCGACGCCGGCTCGCTCGTACGCCAGCCGCAGCACCTCGCTCTGCGCGGCCGCGTTCGGCACAGTGAGGCCCTCGGTCGCGCCGTCGTTGTTAAGCGCGCTGCCGCGGATCACGCAGTAGATGCGGTCGCCGTCGGCGAGCGCCCTGGCGAGGGGCTTGAGGAGTACCGCCCCGCCGCCCTCGCCGCGGACATAGCCGTTGGCCCGGGCGTCGAAGGTGTAGCAGCGGCCGTCCGGTGACAACCCGCCGAACCGGTCGGCGGCGAGGGCGCTTTCGGGGACGATGTTGAGGTTGACGCCTCCTGCGACGGCGAGTTCGCAGCTGCCCGAGCGCAGGCTCTCGCAGGCCTGGTGGACGGCGACCAGACCGGAGGACTGCGCGGTGTCCACGGTGAGACTCGGGCCGTGCAGTCCGAGGGTGTACGACACCCGGTTGGCGATGATGGCGCGCTGTGTCCCGGTCAGCGAGTGCTGGGTGACGGCCGACAGCCCTTGGCGGTTCAGCAGCACCGAGTAGTCGTTGGCGATCGCGCCGACGAAGACACCCGTGTGACTGCCCCGCACCTGCCGCAGAGGGATGCCGGCGTCTTCGAAGGCCTCCCAGGACAGTTCCAGCATGAGCCGCTGCTGGGGGTCCATCATCGAAGCTTCACGCGGGGATATGCCGAAGAATCCGGGGTCGAACTCGTCCACCCGGTCGAGAAATGCTCCGTGCCGTGCGGCGGGAGGGAGTTCCTCGGCATTCCAGCGGTCTTCGGGAACTTCGCCGATCGCATGCCTTCCGTCTCTCAGCAGTTTCCAAAACGCGCTCTTGTCGGGGGCCTCAGGGAGTCGGCATGACAGTCCCATAATAGCGATTGCGTCGTCCGGTATCCCGGCCTCGGTGAAGCCGTCGCGGAATTGAGACATGCGACCGTGATCCCCCATTAAGTGAAATGCATGAGACGGCACCCTGCGGCACACGCAAAGACAGTTGCCGACTTTAATCAAATGATGGTTGGCCCCTACACCCCTATTGACCCCCTAGTGACCGCTGAAAGACGCGGAGGGCAGGGGCGGAAGCGCCGAGAGGTACGGGTCCCCGCGCGGGAAACCCGTACCCCTCGACGTCACTTCAGGCGGACGGAGCTTGTACGGAGAGTGAGTGACGGAACACGTTCCGCGGGTCCCAGCGCGCCTTGACCGCCTGCAGCCGCGGGTAGGCGCCCTTGTAGTACAGCTCGGACCACGGCACCCCGGAGGTGTTCCACTCCGCGTCCGCGAGGTCGGCGTCCGGGTAGTTGACGTACGCTCCATCGGCCGACCCGCCGGGCACCGGTACGCCGCCGGTGTCCGCGTACACGTCCCGGTACAGCTCGCGGAGCCACCGCTCATGGATCGGGTCCTGCGCCGGGTCCTCCCAGGTCGTCACGTACACGATCTTGAGGACGGAGTCTCGCTGCGCCACCGCGGTCCGGTCCGCAGGAACGGCGTTGACCTTGCCGCCGTAGGCGATCAGCGCGACGACCCCCGCCGGATTGTCGTAGTCGGTGCCGGTCAGGTGTGCGTACAAGGTGCCGACCTGCCGGTCGTCGAAGCTCCGGCGCGCGTACGCCGCCTTGATCTTGGCCCTGCCGGTCATGTCGCCGTCCCCGGCGATCCCGGGCCAGCGGGTCGAGTGCAGCCACGGCAGCCGCCGGGTGTCGCTGTACGGCTGTACGCCCACGCCCTCGGACACGGCAGCCAGGTACGTCTGCAGCCTCTTTTCCGCGTCCGGGCCGGTCGCGTCGAGCTGCGTCGTCATTGCGAGGGCGCCGGACTGGCTGCGGGTCAAGGCCAGCACGCTGTAGAGGTCGCACCAGGGGGAGTCGGGGCCGCTGTTCTGCTCGAACCACCTGCCGTGATTGCGGACCAGTCGCGCGAAGGCCGCCTCGTCCAGTCCCTCCCACGGCCACGCCGTGGTGTTCAGGAGCACCTCGGCCGGCGGCTGCGGCAGCAGCCGGCCGGGCTCTGGAGGCACATCCGCGTCGGCGGTGCGTAGCCAGTACCTGACGACCACGCCGAAGTTGCCGCCGCCGCCCCCGGTGTGGGCCCACCACAGATCATGGTGGGGATCGTCGGGCTCGCGTGTCGCGATCACGGTCCGCGCGTCACCCGACTCGTCGACCACGACAACCTCGAGCGCGTGCAGATAGTCAACGATCGAGCCGTGCATCCGCGACAGCGGGCCGTAGCCCCCGCCGAGGATGTGCCCGCCCGCACCCACATCGGGGCACGCCCCGCCGGGCAGCGTCACGCCCCACACCCGGAACAGCGTCTTGTAGACCGCGCCCAGCGTGGCGCCGGATTCGACGACGAACGCGGCGCGTTCGTCGTCGAATCCGACTGCCGACAGCCGCGACATGTCGATTACCACACGCACATCGGGATGCGCCACGAAGTCCTCGTAGCAGTGCCCTCCACTGCGCACCGCGACTCGCTTCCCCGCCCGTACGGCCCGGGAAAGGACCCGCTCTATTTCAGTGGCCGAACCCACCAGATGTATCTCATCCGGCTCACCTACGAAGCGCAGGTTCTCACCCCGTCGTAAGTCCTCGTACCTGATATCGCCGGGGGTCACGGGATTGATGTGATTCACCCTGCTTCTCCTGCCTTCCGAAACGGACGTCAAGCCGTCCTGTTGTGGTCGGATACTAACGAGCTCGTGCACGGTAGGCGGTGAGGCGTTGAGCTGCTGATCGTCGATCATGGTCGTGTGGTGGGGAACGCGTCTCGTGCAGCGATCATCAGTGACCGGAGGATCACGGGCCTGTCGGCCGACGTGATCGCTGAACTGGTCGCCGAGCTGGGTCCGCTGTGGCATGAGCGGCACCAGGCCAGGCTCACCTCCCGGCCGCGGAAGCGGGCGGTGGGCGCCGGTGCGAAGCACCGGCTGGTCTTCGTCGACCGGCTCCTGGCCACGCTCGTCCACCTCCGTCACGCCACCACGCATGACGTGCTGGCCTGCTGGTTCGGCGTGGACCGCTCCACCATCACCCGCGCCGTCGGCGAGGTGCGGCCCCTGCTCGCCGAGCGAGGCTGCACCATCGCCCCCGGCGTGCGGCTGCGGACTCTCGCCGAGGTCATCGACCACCTCGGTGTCAGCGGCAGGGCCGGGATCATCGATGGCACCGAGATCCGGGTCCGGCGCCCGGCCGCCGGACGCAGGGACCGGGAGGCGTTCATCTCCGGCAAGAGCAGGCAGAACGCCGTCAAGACCATGGTCGTCACCGACGCCGGCGGCCGGATGCTGTTTGGCAGCCCGACCCGGCCGGGCAGCTGCGCGGACATCACCCACGCCCGCCAGCTGGGGCTGGCCAAGCTCCTGGCCGACGGGCCGGCCGTGGAGATCCTCGCCGATGCCGGCTACCAGGGCCTGGGCGCGCAGACCGGCGGACGGGTGGTGACACCACCGCACCGGAAGTTCAAGAAGAACGCTCCCGACTGGTACGAGGAGATGTATGAGCGGCAGCGCACGGCGCATTCCTCGCGGCGCATCCGGGTCGAGCACGGCATCGCCCATCTGAAGAACTGGCGTGCCCTGGCCCGCCACCTCGGTCGCCGCGAGCACATCAGCGACACGGTCCAGGCCGTCGCCGGACTGCTGTCCCACCAGCAGACCGCGGACCTGGCGTTGGCCCAGCAGAGGTGAACAGCGAGCCTCACCGAGGTCCTCGACGTCTCACCGCCTACCGTGCACGAGCTCGTTAGCTGAGCCGGAGCGGGGCTGGGCGGGAGCAAGGCGGAATATAACCGTTTACGTCACACGCGCTTGTACAGGGTCCCCTCCGCCTCACTCAGTTCGCGTTCGACGGACTCGGTGAGATTCGGGTTGTCGATGAGGACACCGAACTCGACGTTGTTGTTCTCTGCGCTCCAGGAGAGGTTCGCGCTGGTGACCAGGAGGAGATGGTGGTCGATGGCGAGGAACTTGGCGTGGTTGCGTACGTACCCGCCGTCGAATTCCTTGGTGCGCCACACCTCGGCCGGGGCCATGTGCGCGGCCACGTCCGCAGTCGACGGGGACCAGTGTTGTCCGCCGCCGTCGGCGGCCTGAGCGTCCATGTAGATGCGGACGGCGACGCCGTCGCGCTGTGCAGCCTTCCGCAGTGCCGTCCAGAGCACCGAACTGCGCTGGAAGTTGAAGGTCGAGCAGATGATCGAATGGCGGGCGCTGTCCACGAGGCGGGTGATGGAGGTGGTGAGTGGCCCACTCTGGGCAAGGTGTCCGGGCATGGTCCACAGCGGCGACAGTGTGGTCGGAAGTGCCCGAGCCCCCTCGATCGCCCGAAGGACCAGAACTTGCTGGTACGTCGCTCCGGTGTCTCGGGCCACAGCCTCCAGTAACCGCCGAACCTCTGCTCGCTGGCCGACCGCGACGACCTTGAGCGCGGTGGTCAAGGTGTCGCCGTCGGCCAGGCGGTCTGCTATGTCCTTGGCCTCGGTTCCGGTCAGGAGCCGGCCGAGCTGCCGCGGCGCGTTCGCGTCACTCATGGGCCTGGAAGAAACCTAGATCGCTGCCGGGCAGGTCGAGGAGAAAACGGCGATCGAGGAAGCGGTTGGCGCGCTCGCAGGAGGTCTCCGAGGCCATGACACAGCAGTGGCAGGCGGCACCGTGAAGGAAGTCCTCGGGGTCCTGTGGGGTGCGCTTGGAGCAGATGGGGTCGGAGGAACAGCGTGCGGCCTTGCGCAGTGCGCTGGCGACGACCCGCTGGAGGCGCATCGGCTCGCTGAGCTGGACGAGGCCGCCGAGGGTGCCATCGCTGTCGGAAGCGGTGGTGCAGATGAGGAGGCCGGCCGCAGGATCACGGCCCTCGGCGGCAGGCCATGCGTAGAGACGTTCGCTGAGGCTGGCAGCCGAGTATCCGCAGGTCAGGGCGAGCTCACGGATGAGAATGTGGGCAAGGGTATGGATAAGCCAGTAGCGCGGGGGCTTCAGGCGGCTGTCGGGATCGATCTGGCCTGCGGTGTCGGAGAAGCGGCGCTCGAAGTTCCTGCGGTGTGCCTCTCTGTGGAGTTTCCACAGGTCGGTGTCCAGGACGTGTTTCTCCCATGCATCGACGGCGCTCTCGTCGAGCTGGAGGAAGATGCCTTCGCCCCGGTCCTCGGTGGCCACGGTCCAGGCCGGCCGGGACGTGCGGGTCAGCGGGGCCAGGCGGCGCGGGAGGTCGCCGACGCGGTCCATGTCGTCGATACGGGTGAAGCCGACCAGGGCGTTCACCTTGCGGAGGCGTTCGACCGCGAGCACGCGGATAATCTCGGGCCGCAGGGCATCGCCCCGGGCACGGGTGGCGAGGGTGAGCCCGCTCTTGGGGTCCTCGACGCGGGTGCCGAGGATGTCACGCAGCAGGTAACGCCATTCGGGGACGAGGAGATCGACCGGGTCCCAGTCGCGGAGCTTCTTCTCCTGTTCGTCCGGGGTGTCGGTGGGGGCGGAGGCCGTCTGTAGGACCTGCTCCAAGTCGTGGTCGGACAGGCCGGTGACGTCGACGCGGTCGTCCAGCAGGTCCCGGATCAGGTCCAGGTTGTCGCGGTACTTGGCGAGTTTGTCGCCCAGCGCGGTGCGGACCCGGTCGGCCAGGTCGTTGGCCTGCTCCTCCTGGGACTCCGGCATCACGATGATCGACTGGGTGGCCGGGAACCACAGGTTGGAGGCACCGACGAGCATCAGCCGGGTTTCGTTGCGGCAGCCCCTGGGTTCGAAGGCGTCCAGGTGGGGGTGGCGTCCGCGGCACTGCGGGAGTTTCGCCCTGCCGGCCTCGCCCTGGGCCTCGTTCATGGGCCGTCGCATGTCGCAGGACGCACAGTGGATGACGGCCGAGGCGCCCTTGCCGGCGGTCCGGTCGACCATCTTCAGAGCGGGCAGCTCCGCCTTGCTGCACGGTTGTCCGCGGTGCACCCACAAGTCGTATGGGAACTCGTCCAGGTGCCCGTCGACGCAAGCCAGCAGGTACCGGGCCGGGATGGCGGTGCGGCGCATCGGCTTACGAGTGCCGGCGCCCGCGCGGCCCGTGCACTTGGCGTGCTCGAAGACTGCCAGGTCGGTGCGGAAGGGGTGCGTATTGCGGTAGTCGAACTGAGTAAGCAGTCCGAGCATGTCACAACCCGTGCACCGCAGCCATTGCGGGAAGACCCGGGAGGGCACTCCGAGGTCATTGCCTTCGGCGGACCGGCTGTGCCTCTTCGGCTGCCAGGGATACGGTCGCAGCTGCACGTCGGGAGAGCGCAGCATCATCCGGACCACCTCACGCAGGCGAGGGGCGTGAATCTGCGGGGGTGCGGAGTCGCGGCGCCGCCAGATGCGGTCCCAGTCGTCTAGGCCGGTGGGCATGATCGTGAATTGCGGCAAGTCCATGATCGCGCCGGGACCATAGGTGTACAGCAGAGAGGAGGGACGGGCCGAGCCGACCTTGGCACGGTTGTGCTTGGTGGCCTTCTCTGCCTCCCGCTCCAGGTCACCCAGCGGGTCGACGGCGTGGGCGACGTCGTAGACGAAGCGCGTCTCGTCACTCACGAGTTGTCCTCCGGCATCTTCCACTGAGGGGCATGGTCGGGCGCCCGGTACACCAGTCGCTCCTTGATCGGGCTCACCAGGAGATTGATCTCCGGCTGCACCTCGCGCATCGAGTTCGCCACGATGAACGGCGCGGCGTCACGGGTGTCGATACCTGCCTTGGCGTTCTCCGCGCTCATCATCAGCGCATCGTGACGGCTGTCGTCCAGGACCCTCTCGTACACCAGGGACTTACGCAGCTCTGCGAGGTGCTTGCGTCGCTTGCCCCATTGGTCGAGCCGGTTTTCCAGACGCAGGCGGGCACGGTTGGCGGCATCCTCGTCGCCGGCCCGCGCGACGCGACGCACGAGGGCGTTGACGAGTTCGCCCGCGAAGTGCTGCTCGGCCTCGATGCGGGCCGCTCCGTCTTCCGGGGACAGCCCCTGGCCATGGCCGGCCTTCGCGGCCTGCAGGACGCGGGCTGCGCTGACCAGTACTCCGTCCAGGCCGCGCTCCAGGGAAGTCACCGAGAACGGGGTCACGGACAGCGCCTCCACCTGGGCGTAGAACGTCTCGTGGTAGTGGCGGAACTGCTCGAAATGGGCGAGGTCTCTCGGGCGCGCCCAGTTCCCGAGCGCGACTACCAGACCCGGCCGATCCGCGGTACGGCCGACACGGGAGGACGCCTGGATGTACTCCGCGGTGTTCTTCGGCTGCCCGACCACCAGCATCAGACCGAGGCGGGGCACGTCCACACCCACCTGGAGCATGGAGGTGGCCAGGACCACGTCGTACGGATTGACCTCACGTGTGGGTTCCGGCTTCTTCGCCTCCCGCAGGGCACGCCGGTTGCGCTTCCCCGCGGTGGAGTCGAAGGCCGGGTCGAACGCCGTCGCCATCTGGTCCAGAGTTGCGGTGATGTCCGCGCTGGCCACTCGCGAGGTCAGCTCGGCGACGTGCAGCGAACCGAAGTCGGTGCCGGTGCGGCGGGGGAGTTTCGACCAGGGGCGGCCCTTGGCGAGCGCGGTCTGGATGTCGTCGCTCATGTACCGTGCCATGCCGGCGAGCTCACGGGTGGCGCTGAAGTAGCCCACCAGGCTCATGTACGGATCGGCCACGCGGCCGGAGCGGTCGAGAAGCAGTTGCCCGCCGGCCAGGAGCACCTCGGCGACCCGGATCTCCGCCGTGGTCAAGCGCACCCCGGTCGTGCTGATCCCGACGTACCGGCGCCCTGGGTTCTTCTCGGAGACCGGGATCTCCTTGGAGAAGTAGGTGTTCCCAGCGTCCAGGACCTGTGGCGGGAAGATGGTCACATCGCGCCCGTACAGCGCACGCACCTGCTCCGACGCGTTACGGGCGGTGGCCGTGGAGGCGACGAGCAGCGGACGCACGGGGCGCCCGTCCTTGGTCCGCCAGTCGGTCATCACGTCGATGGCCACCTCGAACAGGCCCACCGTCGTGCCGAGCGCTCCGGTGATCAGATGCAACTCGTCCTGGATGACCAGATCCGGGGGCCGTAGCCGCGTGGCCGGATGGACGGGAGCCGCCGGCCAGCCGTCCTTCTTGGGGTGTTTACTGCCGTCCTTGATGTCGCATTGCTGATAGTCGGGATGTACGAAGCCGTGCCGTTCACAGCGCCGCGAGACGTGCCCGAACAGCGAGGCGGCCTCGCCCTCCCGCGCCAGGCGGGCGAACTTGTCCACGGTCGCGATGACGAACGTCGGCGCGAGCCGGTAGATCTCCTCGTCCACCGTGAGTACCGGCAGCCCGTCCGGGACCTCGCCGCCGTCTGCGAACGGGCAGTCGGCCAGCTCGTCTCCGCAGTACACGTACACCCGGCGCAGCGCGGGCTCCGTACGCACATCGCGTGCCTCAACCCGTGTCCCGCACCACGGGCAGCGCTGGATCTGCAGCACCGTCAGCCGATAGCCGCGGCCGCCATGAGCCTTCTGCAACTGCTCGGCGGCCTCGTCGTACCGCTTCGGGCTCACATCGGTACCGACCCACAGCCCGATCCGGAATGGCTCGTCCCCCCACGTCGCCACATCATCGCGCCGCGCCAGCTCCGCCGCGCACACCAAGGCGGTAGCACGCTGGAACTGCTGGGCGGTGAGCAGGCGCAGGGTGTACCGCATCAGGACAGCGACCCCGGATCGCCCGTCCAGCGGACCGTCGAAGGCATCCACGACGCCTTGCCGACGACGGATCGCGAATGTGTAGGCGGCCAGACCGAGATACGCCTCCGTCTTGCCACCACCGGTCGGGAAGAACAGCAGCTGCGCTTTGGCCAGATCCCCCGACCGCTTCTCGGCCGCCGGGTCGGACAGCAACGGCAACTGCATGAGCACGAAGGCGAGCTGGAAGGTACGCCACGAATGCGCCAGGGCCCCCTTCTCCGCGAGGATCGCTTCGCGGGCCTCGTCGATGCTCTCCTCCGGCCGGCTCGCACGACGCTCCGCGACCTGGGATTGCACACGCTGATCGGCCATGACCCGATTCATGAACCGGAAGCAGCGCAATGCCTCCTCGTCCTCGAGGAGGTGCTTCAAACCGTCTTCAAGCTGGCGTTGCACCCGACGCGCCTCGGTGACCGCGTCCAGCCCTTCGGCCCGCAGGTGCTCAGGAAGAGCCTTGGCCCGCTTCTCCTCGCCATCCAGCCAGGCTGTGTAGCCTGCGACGATCGGCTCAAGGCCCGTACGCAGCTCGTCGGTCGATGCCTCCTGAAGCTTGCGCATGTCCAGCAGGGCCGCGCTGATCTCCTCGGCGGCCGTCTGGGGCGTCTCGCTCACCGGCAGCCAGGTCGTCCAGACTTCGCTGGCTCTGCGGGCTCCCTCGGCCACCTTCCAGTCGACCGAGCAGGTCCGGCCATGAGCGAACTCCAGACGGTTGCGGTACTGCAGCCGCAGTCGTCGCAATTCGTCGTCCGGCTCCTCGCGTGTGTCGAGGAGTACGTCATTGACCGGCAGGAACACCTCAGCGCCACCGGCCGACACCAAAAGCTTGGTCTGGTACAGCCAAGCCTCGACCGGGATCTTGCGGGGCGTCTCCCGGTCATTGCACAGCGCCACCTCGATCAGTCGGCAGCCACGCTCGGCATCGTCATACCGATCCACCCGGAGCAGGATCTTGTCCTTGAGTACGATCTCGGTCGTACGGGATGGCTTCAGGTCGGTGACTTTGATCGGCTTGGCGATGGCATGCGGGGTGCGCTGGAAACGGCGGAGAGCTGGAGCGGGCGCCGCGTTCTCACGCCCGCTGTCTTCGGCGCCTTCGCCGCGCTTCTCCTTCACAGGCTCGTACGTGCCCCACGAGGCGGTCACCGTGAACTCGTCCAGATCGTCGGGGATCTGGAAGCGCAGCCCCATCGACGCCGGAATCATCAGCCCGCGCTTCTGCGGCTGGTCCTCGACCTCGTCCTCGTCCGAACTCGCGCTACTGTCGTCGACAGCGGTGAGCGGCACGCCCCGGCTCTCGACGGCGTCTACAGCATCGCCTACGTCGGTCGCGGCGTCGTCCGATCCTGCCTCACCCGGGTCGTCCTGGCCGGCGGTGAGCCGAACAGGTGCAATCCGACCGATCAGGTACGCCGAGTCGGGGACACCCTCAAGGATCTCGTTCGGGCCGTTGGCCGGGCCAAGGAGCTCACGTTCCAGGATGTCGACCAAGTTTTCGCGGACCGTCCAGGAACGACCGTCGGGTTCGAGAGCGAGACGGTAGGCCTGGGACTGGGGGCCGCCGGATGTCGCTGCGGGCTGGGCGCCGTCGCGCCGGGGGGTGGTCACTCGTCGCCTTCCTCTTCCTCGGTGTCCTCATTGTCGCCGGTGGGTGTGACAATGCCCTGTGCGGCAGCACGGCGATGGTTCTCTTCGAGGAGCCGGTCGAGGACCTCCACACGGGCAGTGGGGCTCACCGTCCAGCGCTCCATCTGGCGGTATGTGTGGAAGCCGTGGTCCAAGGGGACGTCGCTCCAGCCATAGGCAGCCATGACGGCTCGGTCCAGCTCGACGTGGATCTCACGGAGGCGGGCTACGTCGGGATCCTCGGAGTCAGTGATGCCAGGGTCGTTGACCAGGTTGTAGAGCTTGGTCAGGCCGAAGCCGCGGCGGAGCATGATCTCTCGCCGTTCAAGGTCCAGTACCTTCCCCGGCTCGACTAGATCTCCATTCGAAGTCGGACGGGGAAACGTGCCGAAGACATCGGATGGGGTGTAGCGAACATCTGTCCGCATCGTAGAGCCGTAGGTAATGGCCCACAATTGATGTAGAGAAGAGGATAGGACCGCCTGGTCGGCGAACGAGTCGGTAGAGAAAACGACTACCGCTTCACTAGGCACGGGACCGACCCTTATCCGGCAAGGCATTACGGTCTTACTCACACGCGTAAGGACAAGCATCTCGTCAAGGTCGGCGATCGCTTCCCTCATCGCGGGGCGAGTCCTAAAGAAACGCCACCAAGGCGCCTCCCGAACCGCCTTAGATTTTCTGGCGCGCTCTGGCTTCACAGTCTCCAGCAGCCGCTGGTACGGCAACTCGTACTCTTGCGCCTTTTCCTCCGGCCAGTCTTTGAAGTCAATTACCCATCGCGACGGCGAGCTGTCCGGTCGAGAATTAAGGTCCTCGCCGTTGAGGAATGGAAAAAGTACGTCTTGGTTTCTCGAATCCGCCGCAAGCCACGCCGCAGCCTCACTGGGTTCAAGCAGGAATCCCCTACCATACGGCTTGCAACCCTCGAACGTTACCCCCTGGTTTTCCGCCAGTCTCTTCGGATGCCCTTCAATCCGACCGCCTGGTTCAAGGAGCGTCGAGATCCGCCGAGCTTCAACCCCGTCAACCATGCGCTGCGCGGCCGGGCTAATTGGTCCATAGGTTCCCCACACGGCAGAATATTCCAAGCTCGCGCTTGAGACAGGCCAGCGCTCGCTTTGGGTTGCCTTTGAAATAGTAAACCCGTCTGAGACCATCGAGTCCAGGCCGGTCTCCCTGGTATCACCTTGTGCAATCGTATTGGTTGCAATCAAACCGATGTTTCCCCGGCGCGTGAGAAGTTGGCCAGCTCGCAAGAAGAAATATGCAACGAGATCGGCTCGACCACCTCCCCGACCGCCAGAAATTCTCCAGTTGAGCCAATCGCGAACGTTCCCTCCTGCTGCGCCAGAAATGCCAGTTCCGGCTACGAACGGGGGGTTCCCGATGACAGCATTAAATCCGCCCTGCTCCATCACATCCGGCACGGCCAGAACCCAGTGCAGCGGCTTCCACCGCTCATAATCTGTCGTCACAGTTGGAGTGAGCCCGGCTTCCTGGATGCCGTCGAGCATCGTACGGTCCGCATCCCCACCATCAGCTGGGTACGCCTTCTCCACCGCGATGCGCAGGTTCTCGTATGCGGCCTTCAGCTGTTTGCCGGGCTTGCCACCCCACCGCAGCCCGGCCGCGATCACCCCGTCTGCAACATCGGTGAGCTGCGCCGTCAGTTCCTGGTATCGGCGCCATTGCCGCCGCTTCATAGCGGCTGAGCGCTGCGGGTCGCTGTCGTCGACTTCGGTGGCGAGCTGACGGCGTAGACGGCGGGCCTGGTCCAGGATGTCGTCCACGTCCAGCGCGAAGATGCTGAGCTGGTTGCCGGCCGCGGCTGGGTCGATGTGGAGGCGGCGCAGTTGGTCTGCGTCGGTCAGCCCGAGCAATGCGTTGCCGTGGAGCACCTTGTCGTCGACAAAGGAGAACGGGAGCTTCGGGTCCAGCGACACCAGCCAGAGCGACAGCTTGCACATCTCCACGGCCATGCCGTTGATGTCGGCGCCGTAGAGACAGGTCGCGACGACGGTCCTTATCGCGTGGACGTGCAGGTCGTGCGGTGTTCTTCCGTACGCCACGCCCTCGCGCTGCCATGCCTCGACGAGGCGGTCGGCGAGGTAGCGTGCCGCGGCGACGAGGAAGGCGCCGGAGCCGCAGGCGATGTCGGCGATGCGTAGGTCGAGGATCTGGTCGGAGTCGATGGGCCGCCACGCGTCCTGGTCGGCGGTCTGGTGTGGTCCGGGCGAGTAGACGAGAGGTTCCAGCGCGTACCGGACGACTTCCTCGGCCAGAGAGCGGGGCGTGTAGTGCGCGCCCGCCGAGGCGCGCGAGGGGGTCTCCACCAGCAGAACGCCGCCGGGCTCCACCACCAGCGGTCGGTTGCGCAGGTCGCGGCGGATAATTCCGATGAACGGGCGCAACCGGTCACGCAGTTCGGGGTCGTCGGTGACATCGCGCAAGGCGATCTCGGTGTCGTCGGGAGCGTTGCCCGCCTTCAACGCCTTGGTAAGGGCGGCCTTGCTGGACGGCTTTGCGGCCGGCTGGTGCTGCTTGATCCAGGCGAGGACCGCGTCGGCCAGCGCAGCCTCGGCGTGCTTGGTCTGGCTGAGTTCCTCGAGGGTGGCGAGGGGGATCTCGGGCTCGGAGCCTGCGCTCCCGGTCAGGCCGACGATGATCTCTTCGACAGGTTCGCATGAGTAGCCGAGCAGGCCCTCGTAGATGTAGCCGATTTGTTCGACGTCGATGTCGCGGAAGGAGATTCGTCGTGCTCCGCCGGGCAGCTGAGCGATCTGGACGGCGCGCAGGACTTCGAGCATGACGCGGTCGCTGACCGTGATGGCCAGGGTGTCCTGGGAGTCGCAGGTGGTGAGGAAGGGGAAGCGGGCCGGGTCGAAGAGGGAACCGCCGTACTCGGGCAGGCGCAGATCTTCGAAGCTCGCGCCGCGGTACAGGGCCTGGGAGGTGGCAAGAAGTCGGTGCCAGGTCAGGAACGTGGCGTCGAGGGCCTGTTCGCCTTCTTCCTTCTCACGGACGTCGAGGCGGTCGAGTTCGTCGCTGATGCCGTACCCCATCGCGAAGAGGCGGCTCTGCGGAAGCAACCCGCGTTCTTCGGCGAAGAGGAGGAAGACGACGCGCATCATGACGGTGACGGCGGCCTCGTAGACCTCGCCTCTCGCTGTCGGCAGCGGGTCGGGTTCACCTCGTCGCTGTGCGTCCAATGCGCCTTCGGACAGAGCCTGGACGATGAGTTCGACGGCGCGGCGGACCTGGGTGCCGAGTGCTTCGGTGATTTTTTCGGCGGCGGTGACGGACTCGCCGAAAAGTTCCGTCAGCCGGTCCTGCTGCTTGCCGCCGACCAGGCGGCGGCGCTGGAGGAGTTCGATGAAGGCGTTGCGGGTCTGGGGCTCTTCGATCCAGGTCTGGGCGTCGACGATGCCGGAGGCGACCATGGTCTGCGGCCGGGCGCTGACGATTGCCCACCAGCGGCCGTCGGTGACGACGCCGATGGGGACACCGGAGGCGCGCAGCAGCTCTTCCATGCGGTCGATAGGACTGGCCGACCAGCCGTCGGTGAGCGGATCGCGCAAGGAGTCCGTGGGGTCGGTGACCAGAACGAGGGCCCCGGTCGTGTCCCCGTGAACGAGGGCGCCGTGGGCGCGCACCGTGACGGTGTAGTCGGGCGAGCGGACCTCGACGGCGGACGGGGCGGGCACGGTGTAGGAGGCACCCCAGCGCAGCCCCTGGCGCAGAACGAGATCGACCCAGATATCGCGGGCCTCGCGGTACAGGTCAAGAGCGGCTTCGTCGCCCGGGTGCTCGTCCCAGTTCTCCCATGCCTTCTCGAAGGCCGGCTTGGCATCCTTGATGGCGTCGAGTGCGCGGGAGTCGGGCTGGGGAATGCCTTGCGGGTAGACGCGCTCCAGGGCGGGGACGGCGAGGAACGGGCCGTCTGCGTCGACGAGCTCGAGCCAGGCACGGTGGAGATCGGCGGCGGTCGGGGGGTAGCGGCGGCTCATGCCTTGACCATTCCGTTCTTCGCGTCTTCAGGAGTGAGGGCGAACACGACCGCGGCGGCGGACACGTAGGGCCTGATGTCGCTGTAGCGCTCCTGGATCGAGGCGATCTCGCGCGCCTCCTCGTCGTCCAGGCTGTCCAGGCGCTCGTTCATGTGGTGCAGGTCCCGGCGGCGCTGCTTCTGCTGGTCGTCGGTGAACAGCAATTCTTCCTCGGCGCGGATGGCCTGCTCCAGGCGGTCACGGGACTCGCGCAGGTTGAGCCGGAAGGCGTCGAAGATCTCATGGGCACGCTGGATGTCGGAGTCCCGGCGCTGGGTGAGCGCCTCCGTGACCTTCTCTTGGCGGCTGGCGCTCTTGCGTTCCATCGCGGTCAGCAGGCGTGTGCGCAGCCGGGAGCCGTCGTCGTTCCACTGCTCGGCGAGGTGAGCGCGCACCTTCTCATCGGCCAGGAGTAGATCCTCGGAGTCGAGGGTCTTGTCGAGGACCTGCTCGACCTTGGACTCGGCAAGGGCCTGACCGCGTAGCCGGACGCCGGTGAGGAACACCTCCTCGTGCAGCCGCAGCCCGCCGCGTCCGACCAGGACGAGCCGGGAGACGGCGGCGACACAGGACTCGGGGAGGCCGGGGACGATGACGGCGGTTACCCGGTGCACCGGAGAGTCCGTGCTGAACAGAGCGGAGCGCAGGGTGCGGGTGGCGCGCTGCATGAGGGCGTGCCCGAGGTGGATGTGGACCAGGTCGGTGCGGTGCTGTGCGGCCCGGTCGTCGAAGGTGATGGGGCGCGGGACGCCCGGTTCCAGACGGGTGTCCAGGCCGCGCAGGGCGGGCTGCCAGGAACGGCTGAGGTTCGGGATCGCGAAGACTTGCGCTTCGGTGCGGTCGTCGCCGATCTCGACGAGCGGGGGCTGAGAGGTCAGGGTCAGCGCGGTGTCCACCACCCGGCGGGCGTTCGCGGGCGTGAGATGCATGGCCGCCTTGCGCTCGTCGTACGTCTCCGACAGCCGGGTGAGCTGGCGGTTCAGCTCCATTCCGCCGGCCAGCACGCGGGTGATCACCTCGTTGCCGTCGTCCGGCGCCGTCAGCCGGGCCTTGCGCGCCGTACGGGTGGGAGCGAAGTGCTCCTGTACCTCGGCGTCGATGACCTGGTTGACCTTGCCGAGGTCCTCGGTGGCCTGCCCGACCTTGGTCGCGATGATTCCCATGAACTTCATGTCCGCGTCGTATGTCGTGGAGCCGGAGACCGGCACGAAGTGGAAGATCTCCGGGTTCTTCGTCTGCCCGTACCGGTCGATCCGGCCGATGCGCTGCTCCAGACGGGACGGGTTGAAGGGAATGTCGAAGTTGACCAGGCGGTGGCAGTGGGTCTGCAGGTCGATGCCCTCGCCGGCGGAGTCGGTGGCAAGCAGGACGCGAACCGGGTGCTTGTCCGGGCTCTCGGTGAACCGGGCGCGAATCTTCTCCCGCTCCTCGGTCGGGGTCGAGCCCTGGATGACCTCCAGCACGTCGTTGTAGCCACGTTGCCGCAGGACGCGCTCGATCCACTCAAGGGTGGCCGCGTACTCCGTGAACACCACGACGCGTTCATTGGTCCAGTGGGTACCGTCCGGACGGCAGACTGCGTCGAGGAAGGTCAGCAGTTCTTCCAGTCTGGAATCCGGCTTGTGCTCGTATCTGCGCCCCCACTCGATGAGTGAGGCGATCTCGCTACTGGTAGCCGTGACCAGAGGATCCGAGCCCTTGGAGTGACGCAGTGCGGTGAACTCGGGGTGCTCGGCAGCGCCCTCTTCCTCGTCCGACTGGCCGCTGCCCAGCACCTCCGTGTAGTACTCGTCCTCGTCGTCCACCCGTAGTTGGCGGTCGCCGCCGTCCGTGCCCTGATAGAGCTCAAGGGTGCGGGCGAACGACCACGGGCTGGACAGGAAGCGCTTCTTCAGCAGCATCGCGACGATGTCGCCGCCCGAGCGCTTGCCGTTTGCCCGGGCACTGTCCGCCAGTAGCCGTTCCAACCGCGCGAACTGCTGCTGCTCCTCTTCCGAGGGCGTGAAGGGGAGAGTCTTCAGCTTCCGGGTTTTGAACCCCTTGTCCGGAAGGTCGGTCTTCAGCCATCGCACCATCACCTCTTTGAGGGCGCGCTCGTCGATGCTCGCACCGCGTGTGAACCGGCGGCTGTCGATCATTTCCAACAGGGCGGTGAACGACTCCGAATAGCCGTTGTGAGGTGTCGCGCTCAGGAACAGCCGGTGCTCGCACGCCTCCGCGAGCTTCATCGTCGCCGTGGTCCGCTTGCTGTCCACCGCGTAGCCGCGCTGTCCCGGCGCCGTGGTCGGGCTGGCCGGCGCCACATGGTGCGCCTCGTCGACCACCAACACGTCGAACGCGTACCGCCTGGCCGTCCCAGAGTCGCGCACATCGGCCAGCACGTCACGCAGCAGGCGCTGCGCTCGCAGCGACGGCAGCCACGCCATGCTCACGATCACGCGAGGAAAGAGCCGGAATGGGTTGGCATTCAGCCCGTGGCTCCGCCGGACCTTCGCCATCAGCTCACTGTTGACGATGACGAAGTCGAGGCCGAACTTCTCCCGCATCTCGTCCTGCCACTTCAACGACAGGCTCGGCGGGCAGACGATCACCACGGATCGCGCGCGGTGCCGCAGCAGCAGCTCCTGCACGACGAGGCCAGCCTCGATGGTCTTGCCCAGACCGACATCGTCCGCGAGCAGCAGGTTCGTACGTGACGACTGCAGGGCCCGGCTCAGTGGCACCAGCTGGTACGCCTCCACATTCGCGCCACTTCGGAAGGGAGCCTGATAGGAGTTCGCGTCCGCCGAGGTGACCGCACCCCAGCGGACCGCGTCCACGAACGCGGCGAGCGTGTTCGGGTCATCGAACGCTTCCGCTCGCACGGTCTCCGGCAGCCCTTGGTCCGGCGCGACGGTGTGCCCGACCTCCAGCTCCCAGACCACCGTCAGCTCCTGCCCGAGACGGTCTTCGTCCAGCGACTGCAGGCTGACCACATGAGAGAGGCCCGGAACGCCCTCGTCGGCGGGGCTGCGGGGGAGGCCCTGCTTGCTGACATCGGACACCGCCCAGGTGGAGCCCCGCACCTTGACGACCTGCCCAGGCTCCGGGACCGGTGGTAGGGCCGTCACGCTCGCGGTACTGCTCGCTGATCCCTGCGAATGCTCCGTAGCGGTCGCCACCTGGGCAGACTCCTTCACCAACGCCGTCATTGCCGGTCCATGATCCTCGTTGCCCGTCGCTCCGCCATCAGAGGCTGAAGGATCACGAAAGCACTAGTATCTACGACCTTGGGTACGGGCGCTTCAAGTCGCGTAGAATTGCTGACATCGCTGGTCAGGCGGTGCAGGGAGGCGTTCGCTGAGCTGTCCCGGGCGGCATTGACAGTCACGCGGTGCTGGGACGGGACCGGCTTCGCTCGACCTCATGCCCAAGGTAACGTGATCCGCCAGCTGAAGCTGGCTTCTCACGTCTATGAGCACCAGCAGTTCGGCACCTGGGAGGTCGCCCACGATGCTCCTTGTGGACTGGCCAGATGGCGGACTACTGTCCACGGGTGTCCAGCATCTCAGATCGCGTGAGAAGCCTGATCGACCAGTCGGGCTTGCGGCCCCACGATTTCGCCGATCAGGCCGACCTCGACGCCGAGCAGCTCAGTGAGTGCCTCAGCGGCGCAAAATCCTTCTCAGCTGTTGATCTCGCGGTTATTGCCGATGAATTTCACGTCTCCATGGACTGGCTGCTCACCGGAGCCGAGCCGCCGTTGGCCGTGGCGGCGAGGACAACCACTGGAAAGGCAGCCGAAGCACTGGCAGTTGCCCGGGACTATGTTGCCCGGCGCGCCGACCTGGACAAGCTCGGCTATGCGCAACCTTGGGTGCCCGTTTCTCCGAAATCGTTTTCCGGTGATAGCTATGCCGCGCAAGGAGAGGCACTGGCGAAATCAGCTCGGAGAGCGGTGGAGAGCCGAGGCTGGTTGGTTTCCCAGGGCGGCCTGCCGGAACTGATTGAAGCGGTCTTTGGTGCCGATGTAGCTGTCGAGCCGTTGGGTGAAGGCTTTGACGGCCTTGCTGCCATGGGCCAAGGCGCTAAGCTAATCCTCCTGAGTACGGCATCCAACCCGGCGCGTCAGCGCTTCACTCTCGCGCACGAACTTGGGCATCTCCTCGCCGACGATGATCAGGATGTCCACCTGGATCGCGATATCTTTGGCCGAGCTCAGAAGCTCGACCCGAGCGAGCAGCGAGCCAACGCCTTCGCCTCTGCCTTCCTCTTGCCCGAGCAACCCCTGCGCGAAGCAGTCGGTGCAGTGAGGTTGACTCGGAAAAGATTTGCCGCGTTGTGCTGCGACTTCATGGTCAGCCCTGCGACCCTGGCCTACAGATTACTCAAGCTGCGTGTGATCGACGCCGGCGCCTGCGACTACTACAAGCGCATGACCGTGCGCGAGGCCGCGACCCTCGCCGACCGCGTGGAAGAACTTGACCGTCAAGTTGCGGTCTCGGAGGAGAAAAGGCTCCCCGGCCTCCTTGTACGCGACACGCGCGCTGCCTATGAGGCCGGTAAGGCGACCCTGCGTCCGTACGCATCACTGCTCGGCGCTGATGTCGATGAACTCAGAGACCGGTTCGCGTCCGAACAGGACAACGGCGGTGCAGCATGAGCGACTTCCTATTCCCGGACAACACCGTCCTGTGTAACTTCGCTGCCGTTGAACGCCTCGATCTGCTCCGAGCGGTCCTGGCCGGCCGCGGTAAGTGGACTGCGGCTGTGTCACGGGAGGCCCGTAAATCGGCTGAACAGCTGCCCGCTCTTCACGACCTGAGACAACAGGGCTGGCTTGGCGAAGCAATCCGAGTAACGGCTCCGGACGACCTTGCGAACGTATGGCACCTTCGTACGGCCGTGTTCGGCGGCCAAGCCGACCGGCACCTGCAGCACCTCGGTGAGGCCGAGACTTGCCACGTCATCCAACGCTGGCCTCAGTTCTCCGGCGCATGGTGGTTATCAGATGACAAATCCGCTCTAGAGTATGCGATCAGGCAGGGCATCATGACAGCGGAGACGCTCGACATGATGCAGTTGGCTGTGAAAGCGGGATTCGTCACGGCGGAGGAAGGCTTCGCCCTGATGCAGAAGATGCGCCAGTTCAACCGCTATCCGCGACTTCCTCGGTCCGTCGCCGACCTCACCGTCCTCCCATGGTCACTCACTGAACTTCTGCCTGACCAGAGCGATGACGAAGCCACCGCGCACACCACGCAACAAATTCATCCTTCGGGTCCGTAAGACGCCTGTCTGTGGAATGGGGCAGCTCCAAGCTTTGGTGATGCAGTGGTTATGCCGTCGGTCCGGCGGTGCGCTCACGGTCTCCTGATGGGCTCAAGGTACCCACGTAGTGTCATCGGATAGCTGGTTACGGTTGGTAGCCTCCTGTGCAATACGGCGGCCCGACATCAAGACAGCATGAGCCCTCTGTCCCAGTCTGGGTGGGAGCCAGGTCGTAACCCTGTGAGCACGCTCATCGGAGACCGGCTGGCCAGGAGTGGAGGTGTGGCTCAGGAGCAGGTCGTACAGCGCGACGGCCGGTTCCACCGGAGGCAGTCCGCACTGGGTGGCCGTTACTGAGGAACGGGCTGGGATGGAAAGACCTTCCGTGTCGAGGTCGCCGTAGTAAAGGATCCGCTGGATTCCCGGGATGTCTTTGACGGTCTCGACGGAGGCTTCGAAGGCCCGTCCAGAGCCGAAGGCCACAGCTTTGACGCGCCCAGGGTTCGGGGTGAGCAGGTCGCGGAGGGTGGCGTAGGTGTCGCTGTTCTCAGCGACTAGGAGGGTGTCTCCGTCGCCGAGCAGGCGGTAGGCAAGGGGCGGAGGTTCGCGATAGGCGCCAAGCTGTTCAAGGGTGAGGCGGCCGGGGGCGAAGAGCGCACCGGAGAGGAGGGCCTCAAGGCGCTTTTCGTCCTGGAAGATCACATACGAGCGTTCCCGCAGGGGGAGCGGCGCGCGAACGTCGGGGCAATTGCTGGTATCGCGGAACCATCGGTTGATGAGGGCTAGATCTTCATGATGGGCGGAGGTGAGGCGTGCTGTGTGGACCCAGTCGAGTTCCGGACGGTAGGAGCGTCGTGTAGTGATAGGCGCAGGCTTGCGCGGGGTGGCCGTAGGCAGCCGGATCTGTTCGGGCAGAGCCGGGCGGCCTGCGTCCCATTTGGCTTTCTGGCCGTGTGGGAGGCGGAGGATGCCGGCCTCGGAGAGCTCCTCAAGCAGGGTGGCCAGTGCGGTGCGGGAGTCCTCCCCACGGGCGGCGCCGGGGAGGGCTGCGGTGAAGGCTTCCATCATGGTGGCGCGCGACACGGTGGCTTTCTCGGCACGAGCGTGCAGTGCGGCACTGAGGCGGACAGCGCCTGGTGAGAGGCGAGGAAGTTGCTCGGAGGTAGGCACCGTCATCGGTTCGTTTTCCCCTTGCTGTACAGGCGCGCGGAACTGAGGTAGCCGTTCGCTTCGGGCTCGTGGACATCCGGGGCGGTCCGAGGGGCGGGGACGAGGGCGTTGCGGACGTGGTCGTCGAGGCGAATGCGGGAGAGGCCGGTGCGGGCCTCGGCGTCGTTGCGCAACTGGATGGTGGCGGGGAACCGAGCCGTGACGGCTTCGTCGCTCAGACCGGTGGTGTAGATGAGCTGAATGCCGAGGGCTGCCGCCATCTGCGTCTGGATGTCGACGAGGTAGGGCGCGTTGGCGCGGCCGATGGGGTTGTCCAGGAGGAGCAGTCCGCCGTGGCGGGTGCGGCTGCGCGGGCCGGGGGAGGTGCGCAGAGCGGCGAGAGCGCAGTAGAGCAGGATGGCGCCGGTCAGTTCCTGGCCACCGGAGAAGATCTTTCCCATCTTCTCGACGGGCACGCGTTCGATCCGTTGGGTGGCGTTGGGTTTCATGACCTCGGCGGTGAAGCGGGGAACGGCTGCGTGCAGGCAGCGCATGACCACCTCGGTGCCTTTGAGTTTGCGGGTGCGCGGGTTGGCGGCGAGGTTGTCGATGGTTTCGCGCATATGGGCAGTGAGCACGGCGAGCTCGGGCTTCCTGTAGCGGATGGTGAGGAAGCGCTTCCCTGCCCAGGGCGTGGGGCCGTCGGGGAAGACGGAGAACCGGCTTGCTTGGTCAACTTGTTGGAGAAGCTCGGTGACGAATCCGCTGAGCTGGGACACAAGTGCCTCACGAGCCTTGCTCATGCCTTCGAGTTGGGTCGTCAGGGCTGCGGCGGCGCGGTGCAGCGCCGTAGCCCACTCACGGGCGACGGCGGGGATGTGCCGCCGGTCAAGAGCTGAGATCTGGTTACGCAAGGGGATGTCGAGCTGCTCGAAGCGGACGTCGGCGGCCTGGTCCTTGAGCAGGGACACGCTGTCTTCGACGCGGCGCTCGGTGTTGGTGAGCTTGTGCCGGGCGTCTTCGTAGCGGGCTGTGGCTTGCCGTACGGCGGGTTCGGCCGCATCGGCTGTGCCTTCGTAGGGGTCCGCCGCGGGTTGAATGCCGAGCTGCTCGATCGTGGCATCCAAGCGCGCCAGGACACGACCGAAGGCGTCAAGTTCGCGAGTGTGCTGGCTCTGCTGCCTACGGGCCGCGTTGTACTCCTCGCCGGCACCGCGTTCGGCCTGCTGCGCCTCCGCCTGGGCGTGCTCGGCACGGTCGGTCAGGTCGCAAGCCTCTTCGATGGAATGTGGGGTCCACTGCGCGACGTCTTGAGTGCTGATGCCTTGTGCCGCGGGGGCGAGCGTGCGGTGTCGTTCCTTGAGACGGCTCTCCTTGTCCCGAAGACGCCGTAGCTGGTCCTGGAGGCTGTTGATCTGTTGGTTTAGATCGCGCTGCACGGCATCGCGCTGGACGTCATCCGCGGCAGCGGGAGAACGGCTGTACTCCTGAGCGAAGGGCTTGACCCGGTCAGGGACCTGCGCCCACTCGTCCTGGCAGGTGCGCAAGGCTTCTTCTGCTTCCTTGGCACGCTGACGCTGGTCTTCTCCGATGTCCACACTCCGCAGGTCCTCGAGTGCCTGCTCATAGCGGTGCTGGAGGACGGTGAGCGCTTCGCCGGGCGCTCCCTTGGCGTGCTGAGCCTGCTCGGCCTCGGGCGTGGCGGTGACCTTCTTCCGCGCCTGGGCATGGCTCTGGGCCTGCTGGACGGCGGCTTCCACAGCCTGGGTCATGCGTGCGATATCGCCGTGGGCCGTCTCCTCTTTCTCGCCCAGCTCTTCGAGTTCGCGCTGACGCTGCTGAGCTTCTTCCTCGAGCGCGGTGATCCGGTCGCGTGCCTGGCTGGCTTTCGCCTCGGCTTCGGCGAGGCGACGCATCGCCTGCGCGGCCTCGGCGGCCTCGCGGTGAGCCGTTTCCTGTTGTGTGTAGACCTCCTCGGCAGCGGTGACGGCGTCGTCGTTCTGTTCGGCACTGGCGCGCGCGACCTCAAGGCTGGCCTGAGATGCCTGCGCTGCCGTCCGGAGCTCCTGGAGCTGTTCGAGCCGTGCCCCTACGCTTACGGAGCCGATCTCGTCCAGCCAGTACGTGATCTTGTCGCCCAGGTCGCGGGTGTGACTGATACGTTCCTCGAGCTCACCCAGTGCCTGCGCGGAGGCTGCCAGGCGTGCCTCGACCTTGGCTCGTTCGAGTGCCGCGGCCTGTTCGTCATGCAGGGCCGGGGTCGGCTCGGGCACCATCCGGCCACTCGTGTCGGGCACCGGCGTCAACATCCGCTCCCCGGTTCCTACCGCGACGGCCGCCGTGGGCAGGGGACGAGTGCGCTCCAGATGGCGCTGCGCCTGATCCAGTGCTACGGAGCCGCCGCCTACGATGATGCCGCCGACCAAGTCCGGGTGGTCGTTGATGAGGCGCTGGTGATCGTCCGCGGGCACGTTGTCGCGCAGCCACTGCCAGCCGGGGACGGCGTCGATACCCTGGGCACAGAGGTCGGCACACAGGGAGCGGACCTCCTTGGTGGCGGGCAGGAGGCCGTCGCTGGTGTCCAGGGCGGCGAGGAGTTCTTCATTCGCGCTGTGCTGGAGCTGTGTCCGCCTGAGGGCACCGTCCAGAGCAGTGATCTTCCGCTCGATCAAGTTCTGCAGGGCAGCGTAGTGGTCGGCGAGCCAGGTCAGGGCATCGCCGTCTTGCAGGTCTTCGAGGCCAAGTTCAAGCAGTTCCGCAGTCACCGGATGGCGGCGCGCGGACTCGGCGCGGACGCGGAGCCGGTCGGTCTCCGCTTCGGCCGCTTCTGCTGCGCGGCGGTCATTGAGAGCCCGCTCCTGCAGTGCAGGCAGCTGCTGATATGCCTGCGCCCGGCGGCTGCGGGCCTCATTCTGCGCCTCCTTGGCCTCTACACAGCGCCGACCGTGGTGATCAGCTTCGCAGTCCATCCGGGAGGCGGTGTCTGCGGCGCTTTCGCCGGGCTGCACCTGTCCCTCTTCCCGTGCGGTGCGCAGCTGCTCTTCGAAGTCCTGCACCTGACGGCGCAACTGGCGCTGTTCTCCCTCAGCCGTACCGGCATCCCTGTGGAGGGAGTTGCTTCGTTCGCGCCACTGCTGGATCTTGCTGCGATACTGGGAGATCTCCTTCTCCAAATTGCCGGCCTCGACGCGTGCCTGCGTTTCGGCCGCCGCGTAGCCCGCCCGCAGCGCTGCCGCGGCGGTATCACATGCCTGTACATAGGGGGCAGCTGTTTTCTCGGCTTCTGAGAGGGCCCGCTGCATGCGGCCGTGGCGCTCCTGGGCAGCCGCGTGACGCACAGCGACCGGGACACTGCGCCAGCCCGCAAGGCGGTCTTCCAGCCGTTGCGTCGTCGCGGTGACTCGCTTCTGTTCCTCGGCTGATTCGCCCAGCTCGATACCGCAAGCAGCCCAACGCACATGCGCTACACGTGCATTGGCGACGTCTAGTTCTTGCTTGGCCGCTTCATGGGCCCGGTATGCGGCATTGACTGCGCCTGTGGTGGCCTGTGCCGTGGCGGTGAGGATCTGATGCCGGCGCATCAGCCCTGCGGCAAGGGCGACGAGGTCGCCCTTGGCCTGACCAGCCTCGCGCTGCTGGTCGGTGTACTCCTGGTACCGCTCGGCCACGCGGGCACAGATCTCCTCCATGGCCAGTGCGAACTCCCGCTCTTTGACCAGTTTCTCGCGCTGGTCGTGGGCGCCGGCATAGGTCTCGAAGGCACTGCCGAGGCTGGTGTACTTGTCGTCGTTGTTGGCCTTCTCCAGTAGCCACTGGACGAAGGCTGCTGCACTGGAGGTGGTGAACGCCTCGGCCGCCCCACTCTCGGTAGCGTTCATCTTGCGCTGGACATCGAAGAGGCCAGGTTCGAGACCCAGACCTGCCTGATGTTTCTCCCACTTCTCCTGTCCGTCCACGATCTGTAGTTCCAACGCCTCGGCCGTGGCCTGCAGTTCGCACAGTTCGTTGTAGTAGTGGTCGAACGGCAGCCAGTGACCGTCGCGGTGGAAAGGTAGATCGTCCGCGGACAGGGCGGCACCTGGGTGGAAGCTGTAGAAGCGGCGCTTGAGCTTGCCATCGCCTTCAGGTGCGAGCATCTGCGCGGTGACCAAGAGCCTGCCAGTCCGGGCATCAGCCCACTCCAGGACGATATGGGAGGGCTGAGCCGGAGAAACGACGAAGCTCCGCAGCTCCTCCGGATCATGGTGACGCAGTGGGATCGTGGTGCAGGTGATGCCGGTCAGCAGCACACCCTTGCCGCCGCCGTTCTGGAGCATGACCAGACTGGCCGGCGATGGCCGCTGCGTGACGTGTCCGGGCGTCGGCATCAGGGATGCCGTCTCAACCAGGGGGCCCACGCCAGAGAAGTCCAGGTTCACGTCTTCGTAGCGGGCATCGAGCGGCCCGAAGTTGCGCAGCAGGATGCGGTTCAACTCGTACATGGGAGGGGTCCTTACATCGCGATGGCGTCAGGTGGCTGGGGCGGAGTCCGGGAGCATGCCGTGGTCCGTAGCATCAGGCTGTTCCGGAGCTTCGGATGGGAGTGGCGCATCGTGATGCGGCAAGGCCGCCACGCCCAAGGCCGCCAGTTCCTGGAGCATTTCCCGGGCTGCCTGGTCACGGATGTGCAGCCTGTACAGGACGTTGGTGGCGTACGTGCCGCCCTCTTCCTCACTGGTCGCGCGGACGAATCCGCGCTGCTCGAGATGCGTGAACGCCTTCCTCACCAGCGCGTAGGTCGCCGACCGCGGAGTCCTGCCTTTGTCCGTACGACCGGTGGGGTTGCGGCGCAGGTAGGCCCGCCACAAACCCTCCAGTCCGGGGCTGCTGGCCGGCGGGTCGGTGTCCTCGTCGGCGGCTGTAGCACGGCGCTCAAGGACGGTCGCGTAGGCCCTAACGTCTTCGTCGACCTTCTGCACCGAGACCCGGGCGACGTGCTCGTCGTCGTCCAAGTCCTCCGGGCGGGGGAAGGCCCGCGACGCGATGGCCAGGTGGGCGAGCAGGTACAGCGGTCGGTTCTCCGCATTCGGCATGAGGTCAGTGACCGAGACGGCGAAGTCCGTCTCGGTCGTGGTTGCCAGGATCAGCCCCGCCTGCGGGTGCACCTCCTGGACCGTGAGGTCAAAACCCTGCGCGACTTTCCGTACCAGCTGGGCGAAGTCCGGCTCCGTATCGAACCGACGCACGAGGCGGGCGTACTCTCCGGAGCGAGCTGGGGACTTGCCACGTGTCATAGCCAGAGCCACTATCCGGGCTGCTGCGGCAACATCGTCGTACTGCGTCATGCGCTCGGCTCCAGATCATCATTCGTGGCGTGGGGAACAAACTCTGGCGAAAGGAGGGGTTGCGTATCGGGGGCCGCATCAACGTTGTCGGAGACCGGTTCGCCCACGGCCGGCAACAGCAGGAAGTCGCTGCCACCGAAAACCGGGTCGTCCAACTCAGTCCCGTCATCCACGACAACAACGGCTTCCTCACCGCGCACCAGTTCGGTGACGGGGACATGCCGAAACCGATGCGCGGTCTCCATCGCCAGCAGATGGTCAGTGTCGTCACCAGGCCCTCTGCCCTCGCCCCACTCGCGGGCACGCTCGAGCAGCCGAGACAGTCGCACGCCCTCTCGGGGGACGGCCGAAAGCAGCTTATCCACCCATGTATGCTGCGCGTCGTCGAACCTCGGTGGATCGGACGTGTCTTCCCAGTTCTCCGGTGTGCCCACCGCGACCAGCTCAACCTCGGCCTGTTCCGGCATCCGTGTGAGGGCCTCGAAGTAGTCCGGCAGGTACATCACCCGCGGACGGACCGGACCGAGTACCCCGCGCACGAACGCCTCCAGGGGCCGCTCGCTGTCCTCGATACTCAGCTCGAGCGCCGGCTCCAGGAGCTGGCTGCGCAGGTGCACCCGTGTATGGACAACGGGAGGTACGAAGATCTGCCGGTCCTGCTGGCGCCGGAACTCAGGAACCACCCTGAGCAGCATGTCGATGAGCATCAAGTGCCGCTGCAGACAATCCTCGATCAGCGCATTCAGAGCCTCCAGCTGCTGCCGCTTATGCTCCTCTTCCGTGACCTCGAGCAACTGCGCCACCTGTGCCTTCAGCTGAGTCTCCGCCCGTGATCTCTCCTCAACGTGCTCCTGCGCCTCCTCCAGTGGGCCCTCGAGATCCGCCTCCCAGTCGATGGCCCGTACGTTGCGTTTCATCTCCTCCATGCGGTTGAGTAGTTCCTTCGCGTACCGGATGCTCTGCACGTGGGCGGTGCGGGCGGCCTGCCACGCCTCACTGATCCGCGCGCGCTTGAGCAGCGCGGCCAGCTTGGCCTCCGCCGCGATCTGCTCGGACGCGATATCCACATCGACCGCATGGACGAGCACTGTGATGGCTGCATCAGTAACTGTCAGCGCAGCCTGCCCAGTTTCGTCCGGAACGTCCTTGAGGATCTGGAACGGAAACTCCCTGATGACGAAGCCGTCGCCTGTCACACTGCCGATCTCGTGCCGAAAGCACCGGTCGTGTCTCTCGGTGTTGATCATCCGCTCCACCAGCCAGCGCGCGACTTCCCGATACTCGGTACCCGTCCGCCCGGGAACCTGGAGTGCCGCAGACTCAGCCACCTGTTCCACGACGGCCTCTTGTCGAACTGCCGTCCGTATCCCTATCCGCAGCGTCACGAAGTCGATGGCCGCTAAGGCGAGTTCGGCCAGTTGGTACCCCTCCCAGCCCCGCTCCCGCTTCGCCGGACTGTCGTCGAGCGCCAATAGTGGCCGTACCACAGCCAGCGCCTTCATCCGTGACGTGATGCTCTCGTACGCCGTAGATGACTCGCCAAAGAACACTGAGAGCCCTCCCAACACCATTCGCCCGACCGGGAATTCACGCTAGGACACGGCACTGACAATGCCTCGATGGCGAACATGTGGACGATTTATTTCGGCTGCTGCATCCGCTGACGGCGTGATCAGGGAAACGGCATCCGCGCTACCTCGCGCCGCGATGCTGGCGACCCGGTTGCCTCTCGCCTGCTCGAGATCATCAACGACCGAGCCGCCCAGGGTCTGCAGGGTGCCGACCAAGAACCCCTTGCGAGACCGGGGGTGCCGTACGACTCGCTCGGCGCATGCTGCATATGACGGGACTGGCGGCCAAGTTCACCTCGTGGCCGGAGGTGTACGGCCCGGGGTGCAGTCCTGCTGTGAACGTGAGAATCACCCGGCGCGTCGAAGATGGCTAGGAATCGAGCATCGGCGCGGTGTAGAAGCTCCGCGCCGAAGGTGCTGCCCCTCTCCTCCCGCAAGAGCAGGTGCCCACTCACCGATGCCCCTATCGCAGCACTCAGGAGAAGGCTCGTTCACGGCAGGAAAGAAAGGGTACCGAAGGAATTGAGTCGCCTTCGAAGAGTGTGTCAGTGGGAAATTTCCCTGAGTGTGTTAGGCGAGCGAACCTGCCTCGCATTCGATGGTTGAGGAAAGTCGCGGAAATGGTGGATGGATTACCCGTCGAAATCGGTGGGTAACCCGCCACGGTAGTCGTTCTATGGGGTCGGCCAGCCGGGTTAGCGTCTGCCCGTGCGAGGGCTGTGTGACGGTCCCGGCGGCATTGATGTATTTCCTTTTATTTCGAAGTGTCGAGGTCAGGGCGTCGCAAGCGCTCCTCGTGAAACCGGGAAATCAAATTCCCGCGTCTCGTCGCCATAGAATGTGAGATATGGGCAAATGAATGGCGTGGCAAGGTGGGCGAGTTGCTGAAGGTTGCAGAGAAATGACTCTCGAAGGTGATGTCGAGAGCGTTTAGTATGATCTCTTCCGAGAGTATCACTCGGTGTTACCGTCAGAAGCGGGCCAGAACCGCTTGTTTGGCAGATCTTACTGCGGCAATGTTTGGCATGCCCATGTAGCACGTGAAGTTCAGGGGAACCCCAGAGGGTGAGGCTCCGCTCCGCCACCAGACAGCACGGCGCAGTGCTTCAAAACACTTGGCTCGCAGACTCTGATGATGGGGAGGGGCCTGCGTGTGAAGCGTCCGAATGCGGAGTCGCACTTTTCGGTCGCGTTGTCAACGTGGACAAGCCGGTCAGCGGCTTCGACTGGTGGGGTGCGCGAGCGGTGTCACGGCTTGAGGAGGCTTGGCGGTGGGGCCCGGTGCCTGCCGGGAGGCGGGCTTGCTGCGGCGGGTGCCGGTGCCGTGGGCGAGGTCCTCGCAGAGGTGGGCGAGCAGGGAGGCCGGGGTGCAGGGGGAGGCGTGGATGGCCCAGGTGGGGTGGTCGATGCCGGGGCCGGCCCACAGGGTCCAGGTGGCGAGGGTGGTGTGGGGGTTCTGGGCGGCGAAGGCGTCGAACTGGACGCCGGCGTCGCCTTGGTGGGTTTCCCAGCGGATCCACCGTCCGTCGACGGTGTGCTGCCAGCCGGCATCGGTGAGGGGGCGGGTGGCAGCGGTGACGGTTTTCTCGGTGGTGGGGCCGCCGATGGCGGTTTCCCAGGCGTCTTCCTCAGTGAGCCGGTCCAACAGGGTATTGAGGACGGGGGCGGGGGTGGCGCCGGTTGCGGTGAGGTGCCACATCCGCTCGGAGACGGGGGTGTTGTAGGCGGCGATGGTCCAGGCGGTCTCGCGGGGATGGGCTTCGTGGACGCGTTCGATGCGCAGGGTCTGTGATGCGTGGATGGCGTGGGTGGTGTCGTCGGAGAAGGTGCGCCACTTCTCCCAGTCGCCGTGGTCGGTGAGGAACTGGTCGAGGATGGCGTCGTGGTCGCCGGGGTCGGCGGCGTAGGCGGGCACCGTCTCCGTTTGCGGTTCGGGTTGTGCGGCTGTGGTGCCGAGCGTGGTGCGGGCTTCGGCGGCGCGGCGCTCGGTGCCGGTCATGGGGGCGGGGCCGGGGCGCAGGGCGTCGCCGTGGAGGCGTTCGAAGGAGTCGAGGGCCTGGGCGGGTGAGTCGAAGGTGTCGGCGATCTGCCGTAGGTGGTTCTCACCGTGGAGGTGGACGCTCTGGCCGCTGTCGCGGTAGGTGCCGACCGCGACGGTGGTCTGGCCGTCGTCGGCGTGGGCGTGGATGACGAGGCGGCCGTGGCGGATGTCGTCATAGAGCTTCTGGGCTTCGTTGGAGACCTCCCGGATTTCCTCACGGGTGCACCAGGGCATCGGGTAGTTGGCCCAGGTCCACTCCTCGTCGATGGCCTCGCGGAGCCGTGGGGAGACCTCGGTGGTGAAGCCGTCGGCGGCCAGCGCCTGGGCGGCCTGGTTCGCCCAGTGCGGCTCCTCGTGGTCGATGCGGGCCAGGACCAGGGTGTGCTGGTCGACTGGCTCGAAGCCGTGGGCGGTCAGGAAGGCGTGCGCTGCGCGGTGGCGGGGGCCGGTGAGGGCGGCGGTCACGGCGCTGGGATGGGCGGGGTGGGTATCGAGGTGGACGTGGGTGTCGGTGGAGGGTGTGGTCACGGCAGGAGTGCTCGTTTCTGCCGGTGGCCGAACGATTGGGGGTCCGGTCACCGGCGGGTGGAGAGTCAGCGGGAGATGCGCGTGGTGGGTGGGGCCGTGGTGCGTGGCGGGCTGGCCCGGGACGGCGCCGTGCCCCTGGCCTTGGCGGGGGCGGGTCTGGCCAGCGGGGTGGGGGAGGTGGCGTGGTGCCAGCGGGTGCGTACGGCGGACAGGTCGGCGAGCGCGCGGCGGCTGCCGGTGACGAGTTGGTGCGGGGTGGTCGCCGGGGCGTCGGTGTACGCCCGGATCCGGCAGGCGACGTGGTGTGCGGTGGAAAGGACGGAGCGCTGGAGGATCCGCTCGCCCCAGTACTGCGGGTCACCGACCGGCTCTGCGAGGAGGGCCAGCAGTTCGGTCGGGTCGGCCCCGGAGGAGAGGAGGCCGCGCTGCTGGGCCTCCCACAGGACCGTGACCGGGTCGACGGGGGCGCGGCGCCGGGTCAGGGTGGTCAGGCACTGCCACAACCCGGCGTGCAAGGGGCGGGCGAAGTCCTCAGCGGCCAGCCACCGCATCTGCTCGACATCGCCAGGGTGTGCCGTCGCGGTCGCGAGCAACAGCCGCTCCTCGTCGATCGCCTCCTTGGCATAGTCAGGAGCAGTGGTCGGCACGGTTGCGGGGGTGCGGGGCAGGAGGCTGGAGTGTGGTGGGAGCCGCGCGGCGATGTCGTCCACGAGGGAGGTGAGGGTGTCGGCCTCCGCCAGGGTGGTGTCGACGGGCTGGGGCAGGGTGCGGTCCGTCGCGGTGTGGGCGAGGCGCTGGGCGTGGGCGCGCAGCGCCCGGCGGGCATGGTCGGCCTCGACCATCCGCGCGTACGCGGGCGTGTGCCGGGGCCAGGGGCAGGCCTGAATCAGGCTGTGGAGGTAGGAGGCGGTCAGCCCGCGGGCATGCTCGCGGGCGGCGTCGAGCACGGCTTCGAGCCACTTCGCGTTCTTGGCGTGCTCGGCCGGGTCGGGGGCCGGCAGGGAGCGGATCGCGGCGAACAGGGCGGCGTGTGCGGCGGTGGAGAACGCCTCGGGGCCGATGCCCGCCACGTCGCGCAGGCGCTGCGGTTCGAGCAGGAGAGCGCCGAGGAGGGCCTGCTCGACATAGAGCACCACGTGCGGTGGCGGAATCGCGTCGAGGCCGTCCTCGTCGGGTTCGGGTATGTGCGGCATCAGGCGGCCAGGGCGAAGTCGTCGGGGTTGAGGGGCACGTTCAGGTGCGGGGCGAGGAGGTGGGCGGCGAGCAGTGGGGGGACGGCGTTGCCGATCTGCGAGAACTGCTGGCCCTTGGTGCCGGCCCAGGGGTAGTCGGCGGGGAAGGTCTGGAGGATGCCCGCTTCGCGGGCGGTGATCCGGATCGGTTCCGGGGTGGGTGCCGCCCCCGTGTCCTCCTCCTGGACGGCGGGAGGTTCGGCGACCCAGGTGCACTCATTCGCGCGGTGACCGAAGAACAGCGTTCCGGCCGGCTCGGATAGCGGCCGGATGGTGGCGTTGGCCTGGTTGTTGCTGCGCAGGGACCATGGCCAGCGGTGCGCCTCGGCGGTGAAGGTCGGCGCCGGAGCGGTCTTCGCGGGTTCCGTGCCGGGCTGCCCATCCCGCGCCTTCGCGGCGGGACTGCAGGACGAGCCCGTCCGGCCGCGGCATCCAGGTGCCGCGATCACGGGCGTCGGACAGCGTCCTGCGGGAGCCGGACGGGAACGGTTCGGGCCCGCCGCCGGGGCCACCGCCGGCGCACACGGTGGGGACGGGGCGGTCGGTGGCGCCCCAGCCGAGGGCCTGGGCCATGGACACCCAGCGGGCGCGGCCCGGCCCGAACAGTGATTCCGGCTCGGCGACCCAGGCGTGGGTCGGCGCGGGCGGCTGGGCGGTGCGGATGCGGGAGGCGAGCAGGATCGCCCGCCGTCTGGTCTGGGGTACGCCGTAGTCGGCGGCGTTGAGGATGCCGGTCCACACGGAGAATCCCCACCGCCGCAGGACGGCCGCGTACTGCTTCCACAGCGGCAGCACGTCCGGCACCTCCTCCAGCGCGGCCCACTCCGGCTCCCCAGCGCAGTTCAGGGCGTGCAGGTAGCGCATCGGCTCGGCGGCCAGCAGCGAGCGTTCGTCCCGGCAGGCGGCGAGCAGCTGGGCGCGGGTGTCGCGGCCGGCGGCGAGGTCGGCGACCGCCTGGTGGACCAGTGGCTGGTCCACCAGGCCGAGGCGCTTGCCGGCCGTCGACCATGCCTGGCACGGCGGGCTCGCGATCAGCCCCGTCGTGCGGCCGGTGAACGGCCATGTCGGGTACAGCGCGACGTCGGTGCGGATGGTGAGTTGTCCGGCGGCGGCGCGGGTCTTGCAGGCCCACGCATCCCACTCCAGGCCGATGTCGTGGGCGCCGAGCACGGTCAGGGCGTGGCTCCAGCCGCCGGGCCCTGCGAAGAGGTCGAGGATCAACAGGCCAGCCCGAAGCCGTCCCGCACCGGCGTGTCCGCCTCTGCGCGGCAGGCCCAGGGCGAGCACCCGTCGGCCACGCCGTGCTCCAGCTCGTCCGCGTCCGTCGGCCCGCCCGGGCCGGCGGCGCGTTCGGCGGCGGTGACATGGTCGATCGGTGCCTCCTCCAGCGGCATGCGGGAGCGGTGGAGGAACGCCTGACCGAGCAACTGGTTGCCGGTGGCGTTGGCGCGGGCGTTGCCCTTGCGGATCGCGGCGTCGAAGGCGACGACGTCCCGCCACTCCTCGGGGCTGGTGTCGCGGATGTGCCGCCACTGGGCGTTGCCGTGGAAGGGGCACCCCAGGCAGCTCGATTTCGGGGTGTCAGCCAGGCCGAGCGTGGCCAGGTAGCGGATGCAGTCGCCGCGGGACCAGCCCAGGTCCACGATGAGCGGGTGGCGGTTGCGCATATATTTGACGTCGGCGTCCTTGGCGCGGTGGAATTCGTCGGTGGAGATACCAATCCACTGCTCGACGAACACGTCCTTCGGGACGCGCGCCGGATACGGGTAGCCGAGGAGTTCCCGGATCTTCTTCTTTATCGGCTTTACTTTGTATTCCCCGGTGCATTGCCGCCGGGTCATGCCCGGCTTCCCGTCCTGGGTGAGGATGTGCAGCGGCATGGAGGCGAATCGGTGGTTCGGGTCGAGGGCGTCGTTGCGGATGTTGCCGGAGGAAACCCGCAGGATCGGTATTCCGGCGGGCTTCGCTACCTCTTGTTCGAGACGGTCGAGATGCCGGTAAACGGAGGCCGGTTCCCATCCGGTGTCGGCGAATATGGCGTAATCGACCTTGGGAAGGGTTCCTTCGGCTGACAGGGCGAGGAGCGTGCTGGACTGTATTCCGGCGCCAAGGGAGAGCGCTCGGAAACGCGGGGTCGTTGAAATGGCGAGTTCCTGGTGTTGCGGGGGTGGAAAGTTCAGGGCTGTGCTGGGCGGCTGGAGGACGCGGTCGGTGCTGCAGACGGCAATGAGGGGCTGCCGCGAGGAACAGGTTTTGGCTGGAAGAAGGCCCGGTGCGCCTGAGCGGGGATGGTGGTCAGCGGGTGCGCCGCTTGGCGGCCTGTGGGAGCTGCGGGGGTGCGGACGCATCGGTCCGGCCTGGGGCGGGAGGGATGGCGTCGGGGGTGGGGTAGCCGAGCGTGATCTCGGTGCTGAGGCCGAGGGCCCACAGGTGGGTCTCGGCGCGGGTGACGGCGCCGACGCTCTCCCGCTCGCCCAGACCGCTGGGCGGGGTGTAGCCGGCGGGAGTGCGGGCGAAGCCGTGCTGCTCCAGCACGCCGTGGGCGGCCGGGGTGTGGGCGGTTGCGGTGACGCGCCCGTTGGACAGGTCGAAGCGGGTAGCTGTTTGGGAGGGCGAGCCGTCGGAGGTCCAGCGGGTGGTCGAGCTGAGGTCGACGATGTCCATGGTGTGCGCGAGCAGGCCGCTCAGCGCGGTGCCGGTGCGGTCGTGCGCGTCTTCCGCCGGAGTGGCGGGCGGCAGTAGATACAGCGTGCGGCGCTGGTGGTGGCGGGTGGTGAAGCCGCTGTGGGTCAGGATGCGGTGGGCCGCACGCGGGGGGTAGTTGATGACGGCGAAGGTGTGCCCGTCGTCGGTCGAGCCGACGACCACGTCGTGATGGTCGATGAAGGCGATCGGTGATTCCTTCAGGGGAAGGCGGCAAGGTCAGCGGCTGTGGCACGGTGCCGGGCTGGGGCGCGGGCTCGGGCAAGTGGGGTGCCGTCGGCGGGGCGTGGTGTTGGTCTGGGAGCGGGCCTGAGGAGCGGTGCGGTGCGAAAACCGAATGCGGGCGGCAAAGCAGCGTGGGCAGGATGCCCGGCGTGACCGGACTGCCGAGCAACACCGTCCCGCCGCCTTCCGTGCTCGACGCCTTCGGAGTGGAGGGCACTCCTGTCCCGCTGGCCGGAGGGCGGGGACGCAGCGTCCGCGTCGGCGGTTTCGTGTTCAAGCCCGCTGACGGCACGGAGGAGGAGGTGGAGTGGGCTGCCTCCGTGTTCGAGCGGCTCGCGCCAGGCAGTGGCTTCCGCGTCCCTGCACCGCTGCGCGCCGCTGACGGGCAAAGCGTCGTGGAGGGCTGGACCGCTGGCGAGTTCCTGGACGGGGAGCCCGGGCCCCGGGGGCGGTGGTCCGATGTGATCAGCGCCGGCCGTGCCTTCCACGCCGCCCTGCGGGAGCTGCCCCGGCCTGGTTTCCTGGACCGGCGGACGCATCCCTGGGCGGTGGCCGACCGGGTGGCGTGGGGCGAGGAGGAGACCGAGGTGGCCGCGGGACTCGCCGGACCTCTGTCGGCTCTGCTGGAGTTGAGGCGTCCGGTGGAACAGGTGTCCCAGCTCGTCCACGGTGACCTGACCGGCAACGTCCTGTTCGCCGCCGGTGAGGAGCCCGCTGTGATCGACTTTTCGCCGTACTGGCGGCCTCCGCTCTTCGCGGAGGCGGTCGTGGTGGCGGACGGTCTGCTGTGGTTCGGCCCTCCACCCGGTCTGCTGGTCGTCGGAAGTGACCGTCCGGGCTGGTGGCAGATGCTGGTCCGTGCGCTGATCTTCCGGCTTGTCGCGTACAGCGAGCTCGTGGGGCCGTCCGGGCAGGCCTGGGCGGACGAGGTGGCGCGGTATGTCCGGGCCACCGGGGTCGTGCGGCACAGACTGGGTGATGCGTAGCGCTGGTCCTTCCTGGAGCAAGTCCGGGCCGACCGCGGACTCGTCGGGCTCACCGCTGGGTCCCCTCACGCCGCGGGCCCGTGGTCGTCCTGGCGTGGGGTGGTCTTGGCGACCGCGCGGGTGGTGATGGCCTGTGAGGCGCGGGCGGAGGCGGCGGACAGCTTGGCGGCGCCGGGTTCGGTGTACCAGGGGCGCAGGTCGAGCATGGCGGCGCGCAGGCCGGTGGCGAAGCACAGCGCGGTGCCCTTGGGCAGGGCGCGGATCGCGTCGGCGGGCAGGATCCGCTCCTGCCGCATCGAGACGGAGGTTGACTTGCCGGATTCGGAGCGGGAGGTGGAGGTGGTCGGGACGTCGTGGTCGCCGATGAGGCGGGAGAGCTTGTCGGCGAAGTCCGGGTCGTCGATGCCGGAGCCGATGACTTTGACCGTGCTGGCGGACCACAGTGCGTCCATCCCGGCGTCGCCCCAGACCTTCTGGCCCTGGCGGTAGGACTGCAGGATGGTGATCGGGATGATGCCGCGGCTGCCGAGGTGGGAGTACAGGTCCGGCAGGTCGCTGATCTTGCAGACGTTGGCGGCCTCGTCCAGGATCGCCAGCATCGGCGGGTCCAGGCGTCCGCCGGCGCGCTCGGCCTGGGCGGTCGCCGCCCGCATCACCGAGTCCGCGCACGCGGCGATCAGCGCGCTCGCTCCGCCGCCGCCGTCCTTGGACAGCAGGTAGAGGGTGTCGGTGGAGGTGACGAAGTCGGTCGGCCGGAACTCGGGGACATCCCGTTGCGGGGTGACCCAGGCGGCGATCTCGCTGTTGAGGAGGGCGGCGGCGTACTGGCGGGCGGTTTCGTAGATGCCGTCGCGGGTCTCGGGCGGTCCTTCGACGGTGCCCTTGAGCTGTGCGGCGACAGCCGCGAAGCCGTGGTCGCGCAGGATGTCCAGCGGGGTGCGGTCGGCGGGGAAGGCCAGCCACTGCATCACGTCCGTGATCGGCCGCTGGTCCAGCGCGGCGGCGAGGAAGAGCTGGGAGAGGATGTTGGATCCGGCCTTGGACCAGAAGTCGCCCTGCTGGCTCGCGTCCACGCTCGCGGCGAGGAAGTGCCCGGCCAGGCGTCCGGCGCCGTCCAGGGTCGTGGCGTCGGCGAGGGGGTTCCACCACATCCGGCGGGCGGCGTGCGCGATCTGCTGGGGGTCCATCGACCACACCCGGCCCGCCTCCGCCCGGGCCTCCAGGGTGGCGGTGTAGGCGTCGCCCGCGGCCTTGTTCGAGGTCAGCAGGACCGGGCCGGGGGCGTTGAGGATCGCGGGGACGGCCAGGCTGGTGGTCTTGCCGGAGCGCGGGGCCATGATCGCGACCGCGACGTCCTCGTATCCCATGCGGACCTCGTGCCGGCTCCGTTGCAGGTTGCCCAGCAGGATGCCGGTGTCCCTGGGGTCGACGCGTTTGGCGGTCTTCAGGCCCGGCCGCAGGGAGCGGGCCTTGGCGGTGAGCGCCTTGGCCATCAGGGGCTGGATGTCCCTCGGCGTGGCCATTCCGGGGATCTTCTTCGGCCGTCCACCGCCCCGGTCCTTGTGGCGCGACCACACGGCGGCGGCCACCGCGGCGAGGGCGAGCAGCACGGCGACGGGCACGATCCGGGCACCGATCAGCAGGGAGGTTTCCCCGGCCTGGGGCCAGAGGTGGTCGGGGTGGAGCAGGGCGGTGGTGGGCTCGTAGCCGGCCCAGGGGCGGCCGGTGGCCCAGGCGGTGACGTTGCCGGACAGCCAGGCCAGATGGGACAGGGGGACGACGACGGCGAGCACGCCGAGGAGGAGGCGCAGGGCGGTGTCGTAGCCGTCGCTGGATGAGCTGCTGGGAGAAGGCAAAAGGCGGTGCGCTTCCGGGCGAAGGAGCGAAGACGGAGCCGGTCAGCGGGTGTGGCTCGGACCGGCCGAGAGGGCTGTGGTCGCGGTCGGGGGTGAAGTCACGGGCGAAGGGGCGTACCGGGCGGCCGTATGGATGTCGCGGATGGCCTGGCCGTGGGTGGCCCAGTCGTCGAGGTAGCTCCAGCATTCGGCGTGGTGCTCGGCGAGCGCGTCGTCGAACACCGGGGTGCCGGGCCCTGCGTCGGCGGAGAGGCTGTCGCGGGTCCGCAGCCATTCGGTGTGCAGGGCGTCGAGCCGGTCGAGCGCACCGGACAGGACGCTCAGTTGGTATCCCCAGCGGTGTTGCACCGCGTCGGTGGGCAGTCGGCCGAGCTGTGTCTCGGCCGTGGCCAGCAGGTGGTGGGCGCCGGCGCGGACGGTTTCGAACGCGGCGGCGGTGTCGGCGTCGCGCCGGCTCGCGCGCAGCCCGTAGGCGTGGTCGTCGTGTGGCCATCCGTCGAGGTCGGTGTGTTCGTCGGAGTAGGCGTCCCAGGCGTCGAGGATCTTCTTGCTGTCGCGGAGGAAGCCGTCGAGGTGGTGCAGGAATGCGTGGTGAGCGGTGGGATCGAGGGAGATGGCGGAGGTCTCCTGTCGGGATCAGCGGCGCGCGGTCGGTCGGGCGGTGTCGGCCTTGGGCGGGGCGGCCGCCGCTCTCGGCCGCGGCCGACGGGTGGCACGGTTCTGTCGGCGGATGGTGTCGAGCCGGGCGGTGTGCGCTTCGACGACCTGCTGCGAGGTGAGCGGGCTCGGCCGCTGTACGGCGCTGTGGTGGGCGATGCGGTCGTACATGCCGCGCTGGAGCGGTGCGGTGTCGGCGAGCGCGGCGGTGAAGGCGGTCATCAGGTGGGAGGGGGTACGGCCGTCGAACCAGGCGTGCCAGATCCGGGGACCTGCGGGGGTGCCGTGGTCGTGCCGGCGGGTTTCGATGTGCCAGGACGGCGTGTCGTGGTGGTCGACGTGACGCAGCTCGATGTGGCACAGGGCGTCCGGTGAGTGGGCCGCGTCCGGCGCGTCGAGCAGCCAGCCCGCCGAGGACAGCACCCGCCAGGGGCCCGGCTGTTCGCGCGGCGGCGGGGCGACGAGGGCGTCGGTGAGACCGCTGAGAACTTCGGCGGGAACGAGCTCGCCGAACTCGGCGTACCAGCCCGGCTCGGTGTCGGTGGCCTCGGCCCGCAGCCGCCACCAGGCGGAGGTGGCGGAGTGCGGGTCGAACTGCAGGCTGTGCCGGTGGTCCGGGCTGGTGAGCACGATCTGCGGGCTCAGCGGGTCGGAGGTGGGGGTCCATCCGGCCGCGGCCAGGCCGTGGGTGACGTGGCGGGCGTCGCCGGGCCCGGCGAGGTGGCGGGGAGTGGTGTCGAAGGGGATCCGCCGGGCGTGGGTGTCGGCGAACGCGGCGAGCTGCCGCTCGCTCACCGGCACCGGCAGTGCTCCGAGGTGCTCGGGGAGTCGCTCGTGAGGAGGGCCCGCAGCTGGTCGAGGGTGTAGTGCAGGTCGTACTGGTTGGTCTGCTCCCACGCGGCGGTGCGCAGCTCTGCGACCAGGGTGTGCAGGTCGGGGGTGCGCGGGGTGTCGGGGTGGTCGAGCACGGTCCGGGCGAGGGCGCGCAAGGCGTCGCCGAGCTGGACGGGAATGCCGGTGTACTCGTCCAGCAGCGGTTCGGCCAGCGCGAGGGCCTCGTCACGGGCGGGGGCATCCCGCAGGTAGGCGGTGAGCTGGGACAGGGTGTCGGTGGCGCACTGGATGTCGTCCAGGGAGGGGGCAGGAGTGCGGTCGGGCACGGGGCTCCTTGTGGTGTACGGGGCGGGTCAGCGACGTGAGCGGGCCCTGCCGGCGGTGGCATGCGGGCGGGGTCGGCTGGAGGCCCAGGAGTTGCGGACCCAGGCGGCGGCACGGGCGGCGGTGATGCGGGCCTGCTGCCAGGCACCGAGCTGGGAGGGGAGGACGGACACCGACGTGGTGCGGATGCGGTCGCTGGGCGGGACGTGCCCGCGCGGACGCATCACCGGCCGCGGGTCGGCCAGCGCGGCGGAGAAACTCTGGAGCAGATGCATCGGTGTGCCGGACGTGAAGTGGGCGTCCCAGGCCCTGCCGTGCTCGGTGCGGGCACCGACCCACCAGAACGCCTCGCCGGCCCCGGCCTGGTGGAACTGCACGAAGGCGTTGCCGTCCGGACTCATGGCGGTGAAATGCCGGCCGCGTTCGGTCTTCCAGTCCCGCTCCTGCAGAGGCGCCCATACGTTGGGGGCGTGGGCGGAGCGGGGCCGGGTGAGGGCGTCGGTGAACCCGGCGACGATCTCCACCGGCGTCTGCCGGCCGAGCGTGGCATACCAGGCCTCCTGCTGCCGGGTGGCGGTGCCGCGGATCGTCCAGCCGCCCGGCTGGGTGAAGGGGTCGTATCCGACCCGGACCGCGCGATCGGGGCTGTCGAAGACCAGCAGGCCACCCTTCTTGGACCTGTCCGTCCAGCCGGAGGCGCGCAGGAACTCGCCGACGTGCCGCACGTCGCCACCGCCGGCGAGATGGCGCGGCTCGACCAGGTAGTACTGCTGGGCCTGCTCGACGAATCCCCGACCGGTCTGGTGCTTCTTCACCGGCGTCGCCTGACGACCATGTCGGAGGCCACCGGCTTCGCCGTCGTGGCACCCGCGGCGGCCGGAGGCGCGGCGAGGCGCTCGATGTCCGCGAGGTGCTCATCGAGGTCCAAGCCGATGTCGTGCAGCTCGTTCGAGGCGCGCCCCAGGGCGAGCCAGACCTCGGGTGGGAAGGTACCGGCCCGGGCGTGGTGTTTGGCGAAGTGCGAGCCGGTGGCCAGCAGTGCGGTCACCTGGCCGAGGACACCGTCGTCGCAGTCCAGGACCTTGCCCAGGATCTGGGCGGCCTGGCGCGGCGGGGCCTGGGCGAGGTACTCGGTCAGCTGACCGAGACGGCGGGTGATGTCCTCGGCGAGGGTGACGGCGTAGGGCGTGGAGTCGGTCATGGTCCTCCCGGACAAGAACGGGGTGCGGCCGGAGGGCGGAGGCGGTTAGTGGTGGGGGCTGCGGTGCCGGGCTTCGTGGAGGGCCTCGTACGGGCCAGTGGCGGGCGGGGTGATGCGCTCGCGGCTGCCGGCAGTGCAGGCGCGCAGGCAGCGGCGGAACAGGGCGAGTGCGAGCCGGGTCTTGCGGAGCAGGGAGAGGGGCGGGGATGTGCGGGGTGCTACGGGAACTCCAGGGCAGAAGGTGAGAACCCGGGGCGGCCCCGGCCGGTGTGGGCCGGGGCCGCCCTGTGAGGGTCAGGGGGTGTGGCGGGATGGCGCGGTGGGTGCGGGAGCCGGGGCGGGGTGCGAGGCTGCGGGCCGGGCTTGGGCGGTGCGCAGGTCGTGCACGGCCTGGTGGTAGGCGGCCTCGTCGAACAGCTCCGGGGTGATGTTGACCCGGTATCCGGCTGTGAGCAGGGCCGGGATCGCGCGGGTGGCGAGCCGTTTCTGCTCCGTCTCCGGCAGATGGGCGGGGACGGTGTGCCAGATGTAGACCGGACCGGCCGTGCGGACCTCCCGGCGCTCCAGGCCGAGGCGGTCGAGGAGGGCGAGGAGCTTCTCGGGGGCGCCGGCCGCGGTGTCCGCGTGGATGGTGTCGCTCAGGGCCTTGCGGTAGATCTCGACATCGGTGCCTTCGTCGTCGGCGCGATTGCCCATGGGCTCTCCAAGATGGTCGGGAGGTCAGCGCCGCCGGGAGCGCTCGGACGAAGGCGGCGGCGGGAGGGGCGGTATGGGTACCGGGGACGGCCTGCGGGCGGCCTGGTTGCGCACGTGCTCGATCTGCCGCGTGAGGGACGACAGCCGCTCGGTGATCTCCATGAGGTCGCCGGCCGGTTCCGTGCTGTGCCCGGTGGCGTCGAGCCGGTCCCACCACGGGCGCCAGGTGTGGGTCAGCACGTTGCGCACGAGCGGCAGGAGCCCCTCGCAGGGAGCGGCGATCTCGGTGAGGATCTCGGCGACCTGCCGGTCGTCGGTGGCCTGCCGCGCCCGCGCGGCCAGGCGGGCGAGGTAGCGCCGGGCCACCTGGCGGTCGCCGCCCGATGTGGGCAGGGTGTTGAGCGCCGGATCGAGGTGGACGCCGAATCCGGCGGAAAGAAGCGCGTGGGAGGCGGCCGTTGACCGGCTGAGCTGCTGCGCGATCGGCAGGCTGCAGGGCAGCCGGTGATAGTCCCCGCGCGGTCCGGGAGCAGGAATGAACCCCGCCATCTGCAGGATGCCGGCTGCCCGTTCGTCACCGCCGATGGCGACGACGAGACCGGTCCGGGTATCCCGCGTGATGGTGATGTAGTCCATCACCATGAACTCGGGCTCACCGTCGCGGTACGTCATCGGCCCCTGGTGGTCGAGGCCCGGGGGGCGGCCGGGGCCGGCATGGGCGTCGGCGGGGCGGCGGTGGGCGCGATCCGGCTCGAGGGGTGCTGGAGTGCGATGGTGATGCCACGTGCGTCAAGCTGCGGTCCGACTGCCCGCACGGCGCGGGCCTGCGCGGTGGTGTCGTCGCCGCTGAGGCGGTAGATGCCGCTCTCCTCGCGGACGAACCCGTTGGCGGTCAGGACGTCGGCGGCCTCCTCGCTGACCGGGGCGGCGGCGAGGCTGCCGTCCGGCTGCCAGGTCAGGACGATCCGGTCCGGCTGGGATGGCCGGATGCCTGCGGCGGTGCAGCGGACCTGGGCGAGGGCTGCGTCGAAGCGGGCCAGCAGGTCGCCGGCGACCAGCTCGGCGCTGTGGAACGGGTCGTCGCTCACCGCGATGCCGTCCGGTTCGCGGATGCCCCGGAACGCCTCGGCGGGGAGATCGCTGGGGGCGATGGCGGCGACGAGGAACCCATCGCGCCCGGGCCGGTCGAGGACGGCGAGCTGTGCACCGTCCTGGCGGGTGAGGACGGCCGCGTGCCGGAGCGGGTGCTCGGCGAGGGCTTCGGCGACGAGGTCCAGGTCCCAGATGCGGTCGGCCAGGTCGGCGAGGTTGTCCTTGTCCTCGGCCGGGTGGTGGACGCTGGTCCAGGTGTCGGGCAGTTCACCGGCGAGAAGGTCGGCGAACGAGGCGAGGTGTTCGGAGTCGTGGTCGTGCATGTCTTCCTTGATCTGGTGGGCGGTGTCAGCGGCGCGGCCCGGTGGCACCGGGAGGGGGCGGTGTCGGCACAGCGCGCGGCGGGGGCGGGCAGGCGCACACGGCGGAGCGTTCGCGTTCGGTGGCGGGGACCTCTTCGGTGCAGGCACTGCGGCCGGGGTGCGGGGCGTGCCGGTCGGCGAGGTCGTTCCGTGTGTGGAGAAGGTCGGTGCGGATGACGTGCAGGCGTTCGTCGGCGAGGTAGCGCAGGCGGCGGGCGATGTGCGGGTCGGCCGCACCGTCCATGCCGTCGTGGAAGTCCGCGGTGGCCTGGAGGATCTCGCCGACCGCGGCGAGGATCCCGTCCCGGGGAGCGGTCAGCTCGGTGAGGATCTCGGCCGCCTCGCCGGTGGTGGTGGCCTGACGGATGCGCTCGGCGAGCTGGGTGACCTGGGCGCCCAGCGGCAGATAGTGAGGCGGGCGCCGGTCGGTGGTGAAGTCCTCGTCGCAGTCGACGGGGTAGTCGACGGCCCGCAACCGGGCTACGGCTTCGGTGGCGAGGCGGGCTTCCTCCTCCGCCGTCAGGCCGGTGGGTGCGCGGTGGTAGGTCTCGTGGAGTCGGACGACGGGAACGAACCCCGTGCGTTGGAGGATGCTGTGGGCTTCGGAGTCCCCGCCTTGGGCGAGGACCTTGCCGGAGTGCGGGTCGCGGCGGACGGCCAGGAGCCGGTCGGCCAGGGGCAAAGAGACGTTTCTCCTACGGTGATCGTCGTGGGGTGTTCCGCCGTGAGAGTGGGCCGGTGGCAACGCCGGTCCGCAGCGGGGTGGTCGGGCGGGCGGCTGCCTGCCGCCCGGGAGGGCCGGTGACGGGGGTGATGAGGCGGAGGTCCTGCTCGATGCGGCGGGCCTCGTCCGAGAGCCGCCGCAGGAGGTCGGTCGGCTGCGCCTGCCAGGTGCCGTCGAGGCGGATCACGTTGGCGATCACATCGAGGCGCCCGGGTCGGCCTTGGACGGCGATCCAGCGGCAGCCGGCCTCGTCGCCGGGGATCTCGACGCCGGCGGTGCGGGCGAGGCGGTGGGCGGCCTCGGCCCACTCCGCGCCGGTCAGGTCACGGTCGCCGGGGTGGAGTCGGGCGTCGAGGTGGAGGATCGCACGCCGGTCGCCCTGGGGGCTGGTGGCGAACGGGTGCTCGATGAGCGGGTCTTCGAGGTGCTCCGCCCACTGGGCGGATGTCCACGTCGCCTGCTCGTCGTCCAGGGTGTAGAAGTCCAGGCCGGGCCAGTGGGCGACGACGGTGTGCTCGGTCAGCCCTTCCTACGGTGATACCGGGCGCCCCAGTGCCTGGCCGAGTGGGCCGTGCGGGGTGAGGGCGCGCTCATGGACGCGGGGGATCACCGGCCGCCCCGGCGGACGTCGGCGATGTGCACGAGCTGGTTGAGGGCGGTGGTGGCGTACCAGCCGCAGTCGATCAGCGCGTCCTGCCCGGCGTACTTCGGCAGGAGGTGGTCCTCCATGGCGCGCAGGTGGATCAGGCAGTCCGGGCAGCGGCGCGAGAGGTGCACCAGATAGCGCGGGTGGCCGGTGATGTAGGTCTGGGCTCCGCCCGTGGCATCCCGCAGCCGCCACCCGTCCTCGTCGGTCGGCGTGTGCCAGGACGGGGCGACGACACGCATGGCGTCTCCCCACAGCTCCCCGCCGGCGACTCCTTTGAGGACGACGACCCGGTCCCCGGCCTCGAAGTGGGCGTGGGTGATGTCCCGGACAGGGGTGAGCGGGTCGGGCGTCGGCGCGAAGGCCGGGGTGGTCGGGGGCAGGCAGGGATCGGTCATCGGGATTCCTTCCACGCGGATCGGGGTGGCGGTGGGAGGAACAATGGTCCGCAGGATCGCCGGTTTGGCTAACCGGCGATCTGCGGCTATGTTCCGGCCCGCTTCAGCGGAAAGGGTTCTCGGTTCTGCGCACCGATTCGGTTGCGGCGTCGAGGAGTTCGGGCAGGCCAGTGCCGTGTGCGTCGCGCTGGTCGATCCACCATCCGGTCCGGGTGATCGTGCGGGCCTTCTCTTCCAGCTCCGCCCAGTTGGCCTCGTCCCAAGTGCCTTCGACGACCAGCGCGGTGTGCGCGGCGATCATCAGCTGGTGTCGGGAACGCTCACCCCAGTCGAGAGCCTTCTCGGGGTCTTCCAGCGGCGGCATGTCGAAGCCTGCGGCCCACTCGGCGGCAGCCTGCTGCTCCTCGGCGCGCTTGGCGGTGAGCCACTGCTCCTTGGATGCGGTGTCGGCGTCGCGGGCGGCCTTCCAGCAGTCGGTGCAGTCCCGCCCACCGAGCCAGCGGGCGAACCCGGCCCGCTTGTCGGCGGGGCGGTTCGCGAGGTCATGATCCACACTGTGTCCACAGGTGTGGGCAACTTTCTAGGACGCGCTCGCCCTCGTTCATGTCGGCGACCGCCGTGGAACTGCCGCAGCTGAGCGACGCCGCGATGGCGCCGGCCGCAAGCTCGTCGGTCTCACCGCCGCTGTAGAGGGTGGAGCCGAAGTTTTCGTCGATCTCCACCGGCGCCGGTCCGCAGCAAGCAGTCCCGCCCTCGGTGACCTTCAGAGCGGAGGCCGCGTAACGGGCCCGGACTGTCTCGCGGAGGTCGGGGGACTGGTCGGTCATGTCGGACCTTCCAACTTGCCGTTGGTGCATGCGGTCAGCCCGTCAATGCCTTGACTTCCTTGTCCACGGAGTCGGCAGTAGGGGTCAGGTCCCCATCGAGCGAGTCCAGAATCAGTCCAAGGGCGGCCTGCGGGTAATACTCGCGCCCGTGCAGCGGCTTGTGGCCTGCACCTTTGAGGCGCGCCAGCATCCCGTTCTCCGCCTCCCGGGCAGCCCCCTCAGGAAGGCCGGTGAAGAGCCGGTGTCGGGTGTTGTAGCCGTCGCGGGCGTGCCGCGACAGCCGGACCTCTCCGTCCCCATTGCTGATGCCGAACTTGACCCCCGGCTTGCCGGTCACCCGGTCTGTGCCCGTCACGACGTAGAACACATCCTTCGGTTTGACGGCCCCGGCTTTGGCGGCTTGGCCGGTCCTAGCCTTCCGCTCGGCAGCAGCAGCGCGCGCTTCCTGCGCCCGGGCCCGTGCCTCCCGGTCGGCCTCCAGTTTCTGCATGGCAGCCTCGCGCTCAGCTCGCTCGGCAGCCTCGCGCTCAGTCCGGAGAGAGGGTTCACGCGCTTCCGCGTAGTTCCGCTCGGTCGCGTGCACACGCATCACGTGCATATAGGCGCGGAAACGGTCATAGTCGACGCCTGGCTCGAACCGCACGATCGCCTCTGCGATGTGCGCCTCGTCCAGCGTGTACTCGCCGTCCTGGTGGCGGTGATCCTCCCAGCTCGCCTCGACGACGCCCCAGAGTCGCGACGTCTCGATGCCTCGCAGGCCAGCCAGGTGGTAGCTGGCCTGGATGAGGTATCTGCCGACAGGGTCGTCCCAGAAAGGATCGTAGATATCGGGGCCGGGGATTCGACGGTCGGTATTCTGCGGAACAGCGGCACGGACGCCCCTCAGACGGTGCCGCGAAGCGGCGTACGTGTCGACCCCTACGTCACGCGCAGCAGCCCGCAGAGCCGTCACGGCCTGTGCCAGGGCGATTCCTGCAGAAGTGACCGTCTCCATACAGGCAATTACCTCAGCCGATTCGTATACCTCGCTCGCGCGCACCTCGATCGCAGCTGGGCCTGACTGCGGCTCTTCCGCCGAAACGATCGGCGCCACTCCCGCAAGGGCGGCTAACAGGTGATCGGCGTCCGCCCACGGGACCGTGATGTGCACGAACCCGGAGTCAGGGAGTGGGTGGACGCCACGCCCAGCGCCGTACTTACTGTGCTCCCCGTGACAGGTCAGGTCAACCCCGACCCGCTCGGCGAGGAGCCGGATCCCTCGGACTGCTTCCACGGCCCAGCCGTTTCGTACCTTGATGGGTGCGCGACCGTAGCGGTCGAGGTCTCCTTGGTATGGCGGGGCAGGAATCTCAATGAGTACGCCTTCATCGCCCCTGGCGAGAAACGCCTCCGCGTCCGGAGCACCCCCTTCCCTGAGAACCGTTTGGAGGCCCCGCCCAAGACGCTGCTTCTCGTCCTTCGTGTACCTGGACCACTTGCGCACACGCACGCTGACTCCCCCCTCGATGGCCGGGCCACCCGGCCGGAACGGCGACTCTATTCCGCTGCTCTGACATCTCCGCCGAGCGGGCGTACCAGGACTTCGTCGAGCGGGACTGGACCGCCCCCGCCGGGGTGCGCGCGCAGGCGAGCATGGACCCGACGATGTACAACAGGCCCTGCGTGCCGGTGTCCAGGGCGAGCGCGGCGTGCCGCAGCCGCTGGGTCGGGCAGCAGACTCGGCCACAGGGCTCGCATGCCGGCTTCGAGGGCCGGCGTGGACAGGCCGGCCGCGACGACGATCACCGTGGCGAGCGCTGGTCCGCCGTGCGGTCCGGCCACCGGGAGCTCAGCAGCAGGCTGGGGTTGAGCAGCGCGGTGGGGACGTGTACGGCGGTCTGGCCGTAGCGGTCCATGAGGCGCCCCTTGACCGGTTGCGCCAGCGCGGAGGCCAGCCCGTACAGGGCGCTGAGCAGGCCGCCGAAGACGATGCTGCCGCCGTTCGCGGTGATCCACAGCAGGATCGCGATGGGCGCCATGGCGTTGGGGAGGCGGCCGGTGAGGGTGCCGCCGAGGAGGCGGGCAACGTGCGGGCTGCCCAGCACCGCGCCATAGGTGATGCGCGGTGCCGGGGCAGTCGAGGGGGCGGTCAGGGACAACGGGAGCTTTCGGTCAGTGGCGGGGGCGGCGGGCCGCGGTGGACGGTGGTGGCTGGGCGGTCATCGCCGTCCTGGTGAGGCGGCTGGTCGTCGTCGGCGCTGCATCGGAGGGAGGCGTGCGCAGCGACGGGTCGAGGTCGACGCGGTAACGCGCGGCGGTCAGCATCTCGGCGGCCCAGGTTGCGTGCTCGTTCTCCCACTCCTCTCCCATGTCGAACGGCAGGCGGATCCAGTGCCCTCGCAGGGACGGCTCGAAGAGGAAGCCCGCACGTCGCAGGACGTCTGCGGCGAAGGAATCGAAGGCGCCGTCGAACTCGACCTCGACTTCACCGCCCCGGCCGCGGGTGATGCGGATGGACTCGCTGTCGGGTCTCACCGGCTCCGTCCTGTCCCCGACGCCGTCAGGTGGGCGGTGGGTGCGTAGGTGGGCCTCGGCGGGACCGGACGTGCCGTGGGCGGTGCGGCGGTGGGTGCCGGACCGCGCTGCGGTGAGCGGCCGGCGGCGGCCTGCGCGAGTCGGCTGCGGCGTTCCATCAGCCCGTTCGGGGACGGGCGCGGTGGGCTGGCGGAGGCCGCGGGGTCGAGGGCGTGGTCGGCGTGCACGGTGTAGCCGTGGTGGCGCAGATCGTGGACGGCTTGGCGGGTGCGGCGCGGACCGTCGCGCTCGGGCTCGGTGAGCCGGAACATCCCGGGCTTGCCGGGCACGGGCTCGAACTGTTCCCGTACGAGGAACCAGTGAGCCAGGTGGGCGGGCAGGGAGGAGGTGAAGGCGGCGACGAAGCCGTGCTGCTCGTGGGTGCCGAAGACGAAGTGCGTGCCAGGGTCCAAAGGGGCGAGGTCCTCCTTACGGTGGTGGTGCCGGTGGGGGTCAGCGGCGGACGGTCATGCGGGGATTGACCGCGGCTGTGACGGGAGCGGTCCGAGGCGACCGTGCTGCGGAAGCGGTGGTGGCGAACGGGGCCTTCGAGGGGGCGGGCCAGTGCGCCGGGTGGTTGCTGAATCCGGTGCGGGGGTCGGTGTCCCAGGCGACGACGGGACCGGCAGCTGCGTGGAGCAGGCTGATCACTTCGATCCCGTGGGGGCGCAGAACGTAGCCCCACTGCAGGTCCTGGTCGGCGGCGGTCTTCTCGGTGACGGTCATGCGGACGAGCGGGGAGCCGTCGGGGGTGATCAGGTGGTCCAGGGTGCTGCTGGGCCACCGCTCTCCGCCGATCAGGGCGGTGACGATCTCGGGCGGGGCACTGTCGAGGAGGTCGGTGCCCAGCTCCTCCCAGCCGACGGCGACGTCGTCCACGAGATGCCGCGCCATGGCCTCGACGTCCTGCCCGAACCGGTGCTGGTAGGCGGCCAGGAGCATGGGCAGCTTCTCGCTTGGATTGCCGTCGAGATGGACGTAGATGCCGGTGTAACCGGTCTCAGTTGGGCGGGCGATGAAGGAACGGGTCGACAGGAGGGGCCTCCAGAAGGGGGGAAGTTACCGACCGGGTGTCGGGCCGGCGGGCGGGGCGTGCGGCGGGGCCGGGGGAAGCCCCGTCGAGGCCCGTGCCTGGCTCGGCGGCGGGAGGTTCGGTGTCGGCGCCGGGTCGTACTCGGCGCGCAGGGTCGTCAGATCGGCTTCGTCCGCGATGGCTGCCACGGACAGGCTGCGGCTGGCTGCTTCCATCAGCAGCTTGGGCGGCGAGCCCTTCTCTGCTCCGCGGTGCTGGCCACGCCACTGGGCGGCGGCGAAGAGGTAGTCGCTCACCGCCCGCAGTGCGAGTTCGGCGGCATCCAGAAGATGCTGGGTGACGGCGCTGACCTCGGCAGGGGTCTCCGCTGCGGCGAGTGCGGCCAGGTAAGGGGCGAGGCCCGGGCTGGGCAGGGGCTTGTCCGGCAACGGATGCTCGGCCAGGAACGGCTTGGCGTCCCGCCTCGCCCACCGGAGTAGATCACGGCGGGTGGCGATGCCGTAGCGGGCGGCGGCGATCTGGTCGGCGTCGCGGCCGACGTTGTCGTACAGCTCGAAGTCGGGGTTCTGGGGCATGGGTCCTTCTAGACAGAGGTGCTGGGGCCGGCGGCCTTGGCGTCGGTGCGGCGGCAGCCGTAGCCGAGCAGTCTCGATGGACCCGGCGTGCTGGGGACGGCGGTGATGTCCGAGCAGGTAAACGTGTAGGTGAAGGCGGGGCTCGGGCTGGTGCCGAGCCAGGCGCGGTCGTGCTTCTCCGGCACGATCCCCAGGCCCGGGGCGGTCACGGCGTCGTGCTGGGTGTGCGAGAAGATCACGAGCGCACCCGTGATGGTCTTCAGCGCGGACGCGCCGGCGAACTGCGGGTCGGCGGTGGCAAAGCGGGTAGTGCCGCGCGGCCCGAACTTCCGGGCCGTTTCGTCGCGGATCTTGATCTGGCGCTGGGAGGCTTCCGACGGGTTGAAGACCTTCTTCCCGGCCGTTTCGCCTCCGGTGGCGAAGTTGTCGGTCACGGCGGAGCGGAGCACGCCGACCGGCGCGGCCAGGGACGGCGAGGTGGCGTCGACCGCGGTGGCGTACCCGTCCTTGTCGAGCGTGATCTGCGGAAGCTGCTTTGGACCGTCGATGTCGACGGTGGCGACCATCTCCCACTGCTTGGACTTCATGTTCTCGGCCAGGACCAGGACGCGGGCGTACTGCTGCTGGCTGCCGGCCCGGGTGACGGCGGCGAACCACCGCTGCTGTCCGTCCTTCAGGCGGGGGATGAAGAGGTCGGTGGCAGAGAGGCCGTACGACCAGGGGCGGTATGGCTCTCAGTCGGCATTGGGCAGGGCCTCGTCCTGCTTGATGCTGGCCAGCGACATCGCGTACCGAGGGCCACCCTCGATGGTGCCGAGGAGGGCGCGGTCCTGGTTCAGGTGTGCGAGGTTGTTGGTCTTCGAGTAGTGGGTGATGGCGTCTCGTGCCTGCGCCGGGGCGGCGGTGGCGCTGGGCGCCGTCTTGTTGGCGGAGGTGTTGGTGTCGTCGTTGGCGCAGGCGGTCGCGGACAGGGCGACGGTGAGAACCGCGGCGATCAGGGGCAGGGTGCGGCGGGCAGGGCGGATGGGCGCTCCTCGTGCTGGGAGGGGGAAGGGCAGCGGTGGGCGGTGTCAGGACGGTCGGCCCGGCGATCGACCAATGGCTGAAGGGTCTTGGGTTTGTCGCATGGTGGGCGGGGTGCCGGGGTCCGCGTCCCGTGCTGGTCACGAGCTGGGGGTGTCAACGTGATCGGCGTGGTTTTCGGCCCAGCCGAAGACCACGCGCTCCAGGTCGCCGAGGTAGATGACGTCGGTATGGGCACGGAAGGCGTCGATACGCTGGTCTACGTAGTCCTGGACTTCGGAGTCCGCCAGATCGACGCGCGCCCGGTTCCGTCTCGACAGCCGGCTCCACTCCAGCAGGTCGGAGTCGGTGGCGCGGTCCATCCATACCCAGATGCCGGTGCCCAGCTTCACGATGTCCTGGGGGTCAAAGAGGGTGCCGGTCCGTCTGCGGCGGGGGTTGCGGTGTTCACCGAATCCTGTGACGAGGCTCTGGGCGAGTTTGTCCAGGGCGGCGTCCTTGATGTGCGGGTCGAGGTCCTCGCGTGCGAGCTGTTCGCGTACCGCATCGGTGAGGTGGCGTTTGTGGAAACGGCCGTCTGCGTCGGTGAGAGCAACGGCGCTCTGCTCGACGATGTAGCGCAGACGGGCGTCGGCGGTGGTCGTCACGACAGGTCACGCTCCTGCCAGACCTGGTCCATCTCGGCCAGCGCCGTCATGGCGTGCGCGATGGTCTCGCGGGTGATAGGCGTGCCGCTGGCGTGCGCGGGGTCGTACCGGCTGAACGTGCGGGTACCGCGGGCCTGGGCGAGCGGCGGGACTACCTCGTCCAGCAGGCGCGTGGCTACCCGGCGCTGCCGCTTGTCCTCCTCGACGCGCTCGGTGCGCTCTGCCCACGCGCCGGCCAGCGTCAGGTCGCCCTGGACGACCCGTTCGGCCAGTTCGGGGTCCTCCTCCCGCAGGCGGGCGAGCTGGACCTCAGCGGAGTTGGCCTTGGCCTTGTTCTCCTGGGCGACTGCGTACGCTTCCTTGAGTCCCATGGCCCCGGTGATGACCGGGTCCACGAGGTCGGGTGCGTGCTGCAGGACGATGCTCGCCCGCCCCATGACGGCCAGGGCGACTCCGAGCTGTTCCCCGAGGGAACGCGCGGTCTGTTCCCTCGGGGAACAGCCTCCTTGTTCCCCGAGGGAACGGGCCTTGACGGTGATCATCGCGGCCTGTCCCTTGGTCAGGCTGCGGCGCCGGAGATTGACGGACAGGATGTAGACGTCCGGGGCGTCGCCCTCGTAGGTGATGAAAGCGGGTTCAACGCCGACGCGTTCGCACGCGACGAGTCGGCCGCGTCCGTCGAGGATGCGTCCTTGACGGTCGAGGACGATGGGCTGCAGAAGCCCGTTCTCCTGGATGTCGTGGGCGAGGGCGGTCAGGTCGTCCTCGTCGAGCAGAGGGAGGAGCGAGGCGGTCGGATGGGATTCGATGGGGCGTCTCCTGGGGGCGATGGAGGAGGTGAAGTGGCTGGTGTGCCCGGCGGGTTGGGTGGGGGAGGGTGTCAGTGCATGCGGGCATCGGTATCGAACAGCGCCAGCTCGTGCGCATGCAAAAGATGTTGAACGATGAATGATCGCCCGGCGACCTTCCACAGGCCGCGCCCGCGGTTGAGGTGGGCGATGGCATCGGTTTCGACGGAGGTCAGGCCGAGCAGGGAGGCTGCGGCGTGGAGCTGGTCGGTCTCCTGCCGGTAGATGATGCGGGTGGAGCAGTCGGCCAGGAGACCTTCGGCGAGGGCTCGGCCTTGTGATCCGGCGTCGCCGGCGGTGAGCAGGTCGGACAGCCGGTGGATGACCATGAGGTTGGCGATGCCGAGGCCGCGGGAGAGTTTCCACTGGGCCTGCATGCGCTGGAGGAGTCCGGGGTGGCGCATCAGGCGCCATGCCTCGTCGTAGACGATCCACCGTCGGCCGCCGCGCGGGTCAGTGAGCGCGGACTCCATCCACGCCGACGCGCAGGTCATGGCGAGGACGAGGGCGGCGTCGTCGCCGGACCCGCCGAGCCGGGACAAGTCGATGGTGAGCATGGGGGCGTTGGGGTCGAACGCCACGGTGGAGGGGGCGTCGAACATGCCAGCCAGGTCGCCGTGGACCAGCCGGCGCATGGCGTGGGCGAGGTCGCGGGCCGCTTCGCCGAGCCGTCCGGACATCATCCCGGCGGCCTCATCGAGCGCGGCGGGGTTGTTGAGGGCGGCGGCGATGTCGCCGAGCAGCGGGGTGCGGCCTGAGTCGGCGGCGCGGGTGACGACGGCGTCGAGGGCAATGTCGAGGGCGGTGTGCTCCATCGGCAGCAGGTCCCGGCCGAGGACGGTGCGGGCCAGGGAGCCGAGCAGCAGCAGGCGCCGCTTGCGGACCTCCCCGGCCCAGTCGGTCTCCGAGACGGAGGCGGGGCGCGGCGCGGCGTCCAATGGGTTGAGCTTGCCGGGCAGTCCGGGGCCGAGGGCGACGGACGTGCCGCCCAATGCGGAGGCGACGGGTGTCCATTCGCCCTTGGGGTCACACGGGACGTAGATGCGGTAGCCGAACGCCACACTGCGCAGGGCGAAGGACTTGGCCAGAGCGCTCTTGCCCTGCCCGATCACCCCGGCCAGCAGCACGTTGGGGTTGGTGAAGCCCTCGACACGGCCGTACAGGGCGAACGGGTCGAAGCAGAAGCCGGCCTCGGCGTGGACGTCGCGGCCGATGTAGATGCCTTCGGCGCCGAGGCCGCCTTCGGCGAGGAACGGGTACGCACCGGCCGCGACGGCGGTGGTCATCCGGTGGGCGGGCAGCTTCAACCGGTTTCCGCGGGCGGAGGCAGGGCCGGGGCGCCCGCTCAGCGGATAGAGAGGAGGGGGCATCTCGTGCTCGGCGGGCGTGGTACCGGCCGGGTGGGAGTTGGCTTCGGCGCGGGCCTTGGCGGCGGCTTCGGCGAGCTGGCGGCGGGCCGCTTTTCTGCTGGCCCGGTCGGTGCCGTGCGGGGTGAACAGCGGGGAGGCCGAGGCGCGGCGGGCTCGGCGGGCGGACCGGTGGTTCATGGCAGGCGGGCCTTCACAAGCGGTGCGGTCGGTGGGGCGGGCTCAGACGACGGGGGAGGCGGAGAACCGGTGGGTCCGGTAGCCGTCGCCGTCGTTGTTCCAGTCCAGGCGCAGCTCGCCGTCGCCGAGCCCGCGGGCGCTGCCGATCCGGTAGGCGAGGGTGCCGGTGGTGTAGCTGTTGTTGTAGTTGGCGCCGCTGGTGGAGTCCTCCAGCCGTGCCTCGATGCCGTGGTGGGCCCGGGAGGTGAGGACCGGGTCGGTGCCGGACTGGGACCGCTTGATCTGCAGCCGGAAGTAGGCGCCGTCGAAGAGGCCGCTGTCGTCGGCCCGGGCGTAGACCGGGCCGTCCCAGGAGAGCTTGGCGTAGGTGTATACGTACGATCCGGACCGCTTGGCGCAGATCGTGGTGGTGACGTTCCAGTTGTCGGGCCACGGCCCGTTGTAGGCGGCGTCGTCGATGCTCTTGTGGCTGGTGGTGCAGCGGTATCCGGCGGCGGAGGCCGGGGCGGCGGTGGCCAGGCCGGTGGCGGCCACCGCGGCGGTGATCAGGGCGGTGGAGGCGGCGCGGGTGAGCTTGCGCAAAGGGAGCCTTCCTGTTGTCCGGGTGATGAGCGGGGGAGGGCTATGCGGCGCGGTGGGTGGTGTGGCCGTGCGGCGGGCCCTTGAGATCGGTGGGGGTGGTCTTGCGGCGGACGGCGTGGCCGGAGGCGAGGTGACGCCTGCAGATGGTCAGCACCGGCGGTCCGTCGGGCAGCCGTTCGGGATGGCACTCGGTCGCATCGGCCGAGGCGGCCGGGAGAAGGTGGAAGGCGTCGTGCACGGCGGCGGTGGCTTGCCAGAGCCGGGTGTGTGCGGTGGCGAGGTGGCGGCCCGCGGCGGGATGCGGGGGACGGGCCGCGTCGGTGAGGTGGTCGAGGAGCTGGTGTAGGGCGGCGAGGTGGGCGTGCAGCACGTCGAGATGGACGCGGTCCACAGGCATCGGAGCGACAGGTGCGGATCGTGTGAGGGCGCGGGTGTGATGGCGGATGCCCGCGCTGGCGGCTCGAAGGTAGGGGTGCGCGTCGTCCGGACGTGGGGGAGAGGTCAAAGGGCGGGTTCCTTCCTGCCGCCGTGCGGGCTCAGAGGGCGGTGCGGGCCAGCGGCAGGGCGCCGAGGGTGAAGGCGTCGGGCTGCTGGTAGTTGAGGCGGCGCAGGTCGACGCCGGCGGTGACGGCGGCGGTCTCGATCTGCGCGCAGGCCGCGTCGAGGAGGGCATCAGTGTCGGCGGTGACGGTGACCAGGCCGGTCAGGGCGACATCGGCGTGCCCGGCGATGAGCTGCCGCTCGCGTGTCTTGACGTCGGCGTACTCGACGGAGTCTTCCTCGCTGTCAACCTGCCCGCGGCGGGCCCGCTCGCTGGCGTCGGCGATGATCGCGGCCTTCTTCCGCTGGACGTCGCGGAGCGCGGACTCCAGTCCTTGGGGCACGTAAATGAGAGAGAGGCTGCGGCGCACGCCTGCGGTGAACATGATCCCGTGCAGGAACCCGGCTCCCATTTCGGTGCGCGGCCAGTTCTCCACCCAGTACGTAGCGTGGTGGGCGGTGTCGGTGGCGAGGCGGTCGTACTCCTCGACCTGGACGACGGGCCCGGCGGCGGCCGGGTCGGCCTCGGCGCGTCCGGTGTCGGACCACTGCTGCAGGGCCGCGAGGGCGCCCGGGTCGTAGGCGGTGCGGATGACGGCTGCGATCTCCCGGGCGGACAGCCAGCCGGTGACCGTCAGGCCGGCGTTGCGGGCGGCCTGGGTGATGGAGGAGGTGGTCTGCTCCATGACCGTGAACGCGCCGGGCAGTCCGCCGCCCGCCTGGCCGATGAGCCGCCTGGCGGCCTTCAGGTCGAGGGAGATGGCGAGGTAGGTCTCGTGCGGGGCGGCTGCCGGTCCGGCGGAGGCGACCAGCTCGGAGTAGATCTGCCCGGCGACCGGAGCCTCGGGCCGGCCCTGCCGGGCCCAGTGGCGGGAGAGGGTGTCGCCGGAGTCGGGGACGGTGCGCTCCAGGACCTGCACGCGGGCGACGTGGCCGGTGCGGGCGATGCCGGCGAGGGCCCGGCCCCAGCCGTTGACGTTCGCGTTCTGGGTGGCCGGGTCGAGCAGGGCGAAGGCGCGGGAGGAGACGCGGGCGACGGCGGTGAGGGTCTGGTGGTGCGGGTCGTGGACGGCCGCGGCGCCGTTGGCCGAGTCGCCGGGGGTGACGACCTTCAGGGAGGCCGCGGTGCCGGGCAGGTGCAGGACGCCGTCCTGGCGGGGCCGGGTGACCGGCCGGGCCAGCCAGAGGGCCTGCCCGGTGCGACGGCGCTGTGCGTAGCGGGCGACGATCGGCGTCCAGTCGATCAGTGACCGACCGTGCCGGCGGATGGCGACCAGGGCGGTGACCGCGGCCCACAGCGGGGCCAGCGCGGCGGCACCGAGGAGTCCCGTGGAGACCACGGTCACCAGGAGCAGCGCCAACGCCGAGGAGATGAGGACGAGTTGTGGCAGGGAGAGGCCGAGGAGGATGCCGCGGCGGGACCGGTGCGGGAACTTCACCGTGACCGGGGCGACGGAGAGGTCAGACATAGGGCTGGTTCCTGGGGACGCGGTGCGGGCCCTGAGGGCAGGAGGCACAGGGGGCCTCCCGCCCCCGGGGTGTTGGGTGGGTGATCAGGGACCGGTCGGGGGCGGCGACGGGGATGCCGTGCCGCTGATTCCGTCCGTCGAGCCGGACGTGGGCGGGGCGCCCTGCGGAGGCGGCGTCGTGGTCGGCGGAGCGGACTGCCATCCGCCTGCCTGGCCAGCCGCGGTACCCGGTCCGGAGCCGCCGGTGCTGGTGCCAGGGGTGCCGCCGAGCTGGCTGCCGGTGTCGTCGGTGACGCTGGTCGGCGCGGGCTGTACGGCCTTCTCCAAGCCGGATGTGGCGGTGTCGCCACCGGACGAGACACCGCTCCCACCGCCCTGCGGGCCCTTCTGGTTTCCTCCGCCGGTCGAGGCGGGGGCGATATCGCCGGGGAACCCGCCGCCGCCCGGAATCGCGTCCGGGCCCTGTGGCGCGGCCCCGGCCCCGGCGCCCGCTCCGGCCGCGGCGCCGCCGGTTCCGGCGGTGGCCGCCATCGCGGCGGCCTTCCGCCCGGCGCGCTCGGTGTGCTGCCTGGCGAGCTGGGCTCCGGCTCCGCCGGCGCGGTGGAGGGACTCGCCGTCGGAGCCCTCGGCCGCCCAGTGCACGAACTTGAAGGTGGCGTACGGGCAGAGCAGGACCAGGGCCATGATGACGATGCCGGCCATGACGTCGGCGAGCGCGGCGAGCCCGTCGGTGGCCTCGGTGTCGCCCATCGCGGAGATGCCGAGCAGGAAGACGATCGTCATCAGCAGCTTGGAGACGACCAGGGTGGCGGTGGCCTCGATCCACCCTCTGCGCCACCGGCGCGCGGCCTCCCAGCCTCCGCCGGCCCCGGCGAACACCGCCAGTGTGACGAGTACGAGGATGCCGACCTTGCGGACCATCATCACGCACCAGTACAGGACCGCTCCGATCGCGGCCCCCAGAGCGGCGATGGTCGGCACCAGCCAGCCCAGACTGGTCATGGCACCGATCTGGGAGACCTTGACGATGCGGCGCACCGCGTCCTCGACGGAGGTGTTCGCCGCCTTGAACAGCCCGTCCGACAGGGCGTCGACCACTTCGATCGCCACCGTGGTCAGGGCGATGGCGGAGAAGGCGAACAGCACGCCCGTCGCGGTGCCGGTGAACGCCTGGGTGAGGGCCTGGCCGTCCCGGCGGACCGCGGCACGGACGAGTTGGGCGCAGAACGTACCGACCAGGACGATCAGGCCGATCGGCAGGACCAGCTCGTAGTTGTCGCGGAACCAGCCGGCGTTCAGGTCCACCCGGGTGGTGGTGTTGACGGCCTCGGCGGCGAGGTCCGTCGCGGCGGCGGCGAGTTCACCGGCCGACTTGGCCATCCAGTTGCCGATCGCCTCGCCGGGATTGGAGACGAAGTCGGCCGCGTCTCCGACGGCGCACAGCTTGTCCGCGAGGGGAAGATCGCAGAAGCCCACGGGAAGGTGTCCCTCCTTTCTTGCTCGGGGCTCAGGACTCAGGGCCGGTCAGGGCGCGACGCGAGGCGCGATGGCGACCAGGGAGCAGTCCTGGGAGGGGCGGCACTGCACGGCGAGGGTGACGGAGCGGTCCTCCGCCCCGCTCCCACCGTCCGCCCAGCCGATCCGCTGCTTGCCGGTGACGGTCACGGCGTAGATGTACGCCTCGGTGATCGCGGACGGGTCCTCGGCCAGGGCCTGCTTGAACGCCGACGGGTAGTGGCCCTCGGAGGCGGACGCGGTGGCGTGCTGCCGCTGGTCGGCCATCCGCGACCACAGGACTGGGTCCGGCACCTGCGCGGAGACCGACGACCAGTCGCTGTACTGGCTCTCCTTGGTCATCCACGCCTCCATGCCGACGAGCTGCTGCTCATGGCTGGTGGCGCGGGTGTCGTAGGACCAGAGCATCACCGCGGCCGCCTTGCCGAAGGCGACCGGATCCGAGATCCGCGGCGGCCGGGGCACCGAACCCGTCTCGGTGCCGGGCTCCTGCGCGTCCTGGGACGGCGCCGAGCTGCCCGACGAGGCCGGGGGAGGGGAAGCAGGGGAGGAGCGGTGCTGTTCACCGCGCCCGGTGAGGTAGGCGGTCGTGCCGGCGATGGCGAGCAGACAGGCCAGCCCGATTGCGACCGCGAGGATGCGGCGGTTGGCCGACCAGCCGATGCCGTGGCCCGACAGGGGGAGAAGCCGCTTCGGCATCACTGGACCTGCGATCCCAGGGCCGAGAAGAAGGCCACGATGCCGTTGGCCGCGCCCAGGCCGAGCGCGGCGCCGGCCGCGACGACCGCGCCCTTCTTCCCGTTCGCCTCCGCCTGGTGGCCGCCGGTGTGGTGGCCCCAGGCCCACACCGCCAGGCTGACGGCGAGGGCGCCGACCACGGCGATGATGCCGAACATGTTGATGCTGGAGACGACGTTCTTCAGGACCGAAAGCCCCGGCAGGCCACCGCCCTTGGGGGAGATGCCCGGGTCGTAGGCCAGGTAAAGGACACGGTCTGCGAGTGACATGGAAATGGCGGGACTCCTTGTGTGCGCAGGCTGAAGGGCCCGGGCGGGAGAGGCGAGGAAGAAGAGGAGAGCGCGAGGCGCGCGAGGAGGGTCGGCCGCAGGCAGCGGGGTCAGACGACGCGGCGCACGGCGAGGACGGTCCAGTCCGTGAGCGGGGTGATGCGTACGGGCTTACCCGTGCGCGGAGCCTCGATGACGAGCCCCTGCCCCAGGTACATGCCGACGTGCTCAGGGCGCGCGACGGTGCCGCGGCTGAAGATCAGATCACCGGGCCGCAGCCGATCCGGCGAGACGGCTTCGCCTTCGCTGACCTGCGTGTACGTGGTGCGGGTGAGCCGGACGCCGGCCTTGGCGTACGCCTGCTGCATCAGCGAGCTGCAGTCGCAGCGGCCCATCGGGTCGGGGCCGTGCGGCGCGGTGCAGGTGCCGCCCCACTGATACATCGTGCCGAGCTGGTGCATCGCCCAGACGATCGCCGTGCGGGCACGCGGGTCGGCGTCCTCGGGGACCTCGTATCCGTCCGGTACGGCGCCTTCGGGGATCTTCCCGAAGAACGAGCCGTCCTCCGTGGCGCACTCGGACAGCGGAGGAGCGTCGTCGCCCTCCTGGCCGGCATCGTCGCCGGCGCCGGGGAAGGTGGCGGCGATGGCCGTCTGCAGCGCGGTCGCCAGCGGCTCCCACTGGGCGTAGGCATCCGGATAGCCGGACTTCTGCACCGCCTGCGCGGCCTGGGTCACGGTCATCTGCTGCCAGCCGCTCACCCGCACAAGCGCCGTGTAGAACCTTTCGGACGCGTAGACGGGATCGCGGAGCTGCTCGGCGGTGCCCCAGCCTTGGCTGGGGCGCTGCTGGAACAGTCCGAGGGAATCGCGGTCCCCGTAGTTCAGGTTGCGCAGCCGGGATTCCTGCAGGGCGGTGGCCAGGGCGACGATCTGCCCGCGCCGGGGCACCTGGAGGCTGATGCCGGTGGCGACGATGGTCTGGGCGTGCGGGATCTGCTCACCGGGCAGGTCCAGGCCCTCGACGCGGATGTCGGAGGCGTCCGCGCCGTTGAGGATCTTGGTTACTTGCTCGGTGACCTTGTCGGTGTCCAGGTCGGGCAGGCACTGGCCGACGGCGCCGGTCGAGGCTTTGCTGGAGGAGGCCATCACCATGGCCGCGCCGCCGAGGAGGACGGGGGAGAGGACGACAACGCCGATGCCGGCGGCGAGCGCCTTCAACCGGCCTGGCCTCCTCGCCCAGCAAAGGATGCGGGCAGGGGTGGATAACGAGACGTCACGAAGATCTCCTTCGGAGCGGGGTCCGGCGTGCCGCGTACGCGTGGTGAGGGGCGGAAGGGGCGCGGCAGCCGGGGCGGGCGATCGAGAGGTGCCGGCCTGCGGGCGAGTTGCCGCTCGGTCCGCGGGCCGGGGTCGCTAGGTGTGCCGGGGCAGGGGGTACCTCCGCGAGGCGTGGTGGGAAGAGGTGCCAGCGGCGGTGTGCGCCGGGCGGTTCCAAAACAGTAGGCCCAGAGCGGCGGTTGACCAAAAAGTCGGCATGAGGGGTAGGAATCCGCGCCTTCAGTACGGCATTTCTTGGTCGGCGGCTGATTCGCCTCTACAGTTTTGGGACTCCCTCCGCCTCCGGTTTACGGTCTCCCAGGCTTCTGCACACCTGGTTTCTAGCCCTGCCGGATTCCTTTGCGTGAGGGAGCCCCCTCTCTAAGCCCCTTACACCCGAATCGGGGTAGCTCTTTGCCTTTTTCCCTTCATCAGGGCGACGCCCTGCGTGTGCTGTCCACGCTGCCGGACGACTGTGTCGACTCCGTGATCACCGACCCGCCCTACAACTCCGGCGGCCGGACCGCCAAGGAGCGCACGTCCCGCTCGGCGAAGCAGAAGTACACCTCCGCCGACGCCAAGCACACCCTGCCGGACTTCACCGGCGAGAACATGGACCAGCGCTCCTACGGGTTCTGGCTGACCCAGCTCATGACCGAGGCCCACCGGCTGACGAAGGCCGGCGGGACCGCCCTGCTGTTCACCGACTGGCGGCAGCTGCCCGTCACCACGGACGCGATCCAGGCCGCCGGATGGCTGTGGCGCGGGGTGCTGGCCTGGCACAAGCCGCAGGCCAGGCCGCAGAAGGGCCGCTTCACCCAGAACTGCGAGTTCATCGTCTGGGCGTCGAAGGGCGCGATCGACGGCTCCCGCAACCCGGTCTACCTGCCCGGCCTGTACTCCGCCTCGCAGCCGTCGGGCGCGAAGCGGCAGCACATCACGCAGAAGCCGGTCGAGGTGATGCGCGAGCTGGTCAAGATCAGTCCCGAGGGCGGCACGGTGCTCGACTTCTGCGCCGGCTCCGGCTCCACGGGCGTGGCCGCCCTGCTGGAGGGCCGCGACTTCATCGGGGTGGAGAAGACCGAGCACTACGCCTCCATCGCGACCGACCGGCTCACCAAGACCATCCGCCAGATCCTCACCCAGGACGACGTCGTCCTCACCGCCTGACCGCCCGGGCAGCCCACCGGCCGGTGCACGGCCCGTCGGCGCCGCACCCCGCCAGCCACGGTTCCAAGGAGGCCCTCTCCACTCATGTCCGATCCCGTAAACCCTCCGGACGGCGAACTCGAGCCGGTTCGCGTCCCCGACTCCCATCTTGAGGGGATCGAGGCCAGCGTCCGGAAGCTGATGGAGCAGTCCGCCCAGCAGGCCCAGCAGCTCGACCACCTCGCCTCCGCCCCCGCACCGCACCCCTCGCCGTCTCCGTTCGCCGCCTTTGGTACGCCGGGCCTCGGCGGGCCGCCTCCGGCGGCGCCTCCGGATCCGCGGCCGATCCTGGAGCTGGAGGGTGAGGAGTACGAGGACGAACTCGACGCCCTGTCGGACTGGGTGGACGACTTCCTGCTGCCCGTCTACGGGGCGGAGGTCACCACGGCCGCCCCGTGGTGCCTGCGGTGGCAGGAGCACGACGACGTGGTGGCCTGGCTCCACGCGCTGTGGCTCGCCTACCAGCAGCACAGGGACCCCGAAGCGGGCCCGTCCGGGCTGTTCATATGGCACCGGGACTTCCTCACCCACGCCGTCGCGGCGATCCGCGCCCCCGGTGGACCGCTGTCGGCGTGCATGACCTCACCCGACCGGCCCGCACACCGGCTCCTGCCCGGCCCGCCGCCCTCGGCCCGTACAGAGAAGGCGAGCGCGGCCGAACCTGTGCCGTCCGGTCCGGGCGAGCCGGACGAGCCGGCGTCATGAGCGCCGGGCGGCAGCCCGCCTTCGGGCTCAGCTTCGACCCGCGCGCCCTGACCGACCTCCTCCAGGCGCCCGGCGATATCCGCGACCTCACCCTCGCCTGCCTGCAGGAGGTGGTGAACGCCGAGCGCTTCGGGCTCCGGCTGACCGGCGACCTGGAGGGCTACCGCAAGCTGTTTGTCGACTCCCGCAAGGAGTGGCGCGTCGTCTACGGCGTTCGCCCGGCGCCGGGGACGTCCGCGCACCGCAGGGAGATCCACGTCGTGGCCATCCGGCCACGGGCCCGGAACGACGTCTACGACACCGTCGGCGCCCGGCTGGGGATGGCCCGTCGGCCGTTGAGCGCCCGCACCCACGCCGCCCGGGCCCGTCCCCCTCAGCTGACCGAACACCGTCCCGCCCCCAGGCCGGGACCGCCCCGCACGATGCCCGGCCTGCCCCGCCCCGCACCCGCTCCCGCGAAGGGACCTGCCCGTTGACGATCTCCCCTCCCACGCCGCAGCACCGGCTCACCGCCGAACCGCCGACAGCCGCACCACAGCGGAACACCCGCCGCCACGCGCTTCCGACGGCCACGCGGGGGCGCCCTTGCTGACCCACCCGATCCTCGCCGGCACCCGGCCGGCCCGCGTCGAGGACTGGCCGCTCATCGACGCCTTCCACCACCGCTCCTCTCGAAGTGCCCTGTATCGGCGCTGGGGCCGCACCCGCGTCCTCCGCCGCGACATCGAGCGGCTGCTCGCCCACTGCGACAGTTGGATCAGCCTCGATCCGCACAACGGCGAAGTCATCGCCCTGACCTGCGCGGGGCCGCTCAGCAGGGAACCGGGCGTGGTCGACCTCGGCCTGCAGGTCGCCGACACCCACCAGCGCCGCGGCATCGGCACCGCGCTGGCCCGCCACGCAGCCCAGCACGCCCGGGCCCGTGGCGCCCACACCCTGAGCGCGTACACCGAAGCGTCGAACATCCCGATGCTCCGCATCCTGCGCCGCCTCGGACCCATGCGCCACACCTACGACGGCACCCACCTCGACATCCGCGTCCCCCTCGACTGTGCCGCTGCCTCCGGCACCTTGTCGGACACCGAGCACAGCCGCCACTGACCCAGCTCCCATCGAAAGGGGCCTATGCACCCACCTCACCTCGACCTCCGCCTGGACGGCTTCGAGGCCGCCGACGAGCAGACCGAAGAGGCGTTCTGGCGCGCGATCCAGATCGAGCAGACCGAACTCACCCCACTGGCCGAACACCACGCCCCCGACGGCGCGAGCTACTACGTCCTCCACAACCGCGCGGTCACCTGGGGCATCCCTGGGGAGCCGCAACTCGTCGCCCTCCACCTGCAGCGCGACCGTGAGACGAAGACGTTCCGCTTCGACCACGCGACGCTGCCACTGCCGGCGATGGCACAGTCCTGGCTCATCCACCGCGGCTGCCCGCCCGACGGGATCAGCCTGAAGCCCGGCATGGGAACCACACCGGCGGACGAGGCGACCCGCGCACTGGAGCATCGGCTCATGGGCGATGGCGACCGCTTCGCCCTCCTGCACAGCTACACCGACGACGACCCCGACCACGCCATGACCGTCGCGGTCCTGCGCTGCCTCGACGAGCGCAGCCCTTCCCCGTTCCGCGTACTGCACGAGGACGTGGACACCGACTCCTGGACCCACACCCTGCGCGAGGGCGGTTTCGCCACCATCGCGGAAGCCCATCGGTGGTGTGAGGACGCCCTGAGCGGCGAGGTGTCCCCTTTGCCGCCGGTCCAGCCCACCGCCCGTTCCGTCCTGCGGCCGGTCAGTTCCCTTCCGACACTCGCGCAACGCCCCGCCGGCCGTGGCCGTTGAGTATCACTGCCACGAAACGGGCGGAAACATAGGCGACGATCGCCGGTTGGCCAAACCGGCGAATCCGTGGACTTTAGTAGCGGCCGACAGGTCGAATACCCGGTCCGCTTCCCTCTGCATTTGCCCTTCTCCGTACGGAGGTTGCTTCCTCATGCGTCCGAACTGACCTGGTCCTGTATTTCCGCCTGTCCGTGTCCCGTGTGCCCGCCAGAAAGGAATGCCCTGTGTCCGATGAGGTAGACGATGTCGCGAGCGTGTTCACCGAGCAGATCGAGCACCGCTTCGGCATGAGTATCGGCACGTTGAAGGCCGCCGTCGCAGCCGCTCCGGACGCTCACCGGGAGGCCACCGAGGTGGTGCGCTGGCACAGTCTGCTCACCGAGTCCCAGGCCGCTGTGGAGCGCGCGGAGGACGACCTTCTGCGCGCCTTGGAGACGCAGCCCGGCGAGGTCAATGACCTCACGATGGACCTCGCCCACCAGGTCAATGCTGCCGTCTCGGCCCGCGACGGGCGTGCCCTGGTCGTGCGGTGGCTGCTCGATCCCGACGCTTCGGGCAAACAGAGTCGTCCCACCGCCGACTGGCCGGTCGGCCGCGGCCGCAGCACACGCCGGGGCCCGGCCGTGCCCACCAGCCCGCCCGCGCGGCCCGCCACGGCGCCGGCCACCGGTCGAGGAGTCCTGCGATGAGCGTCCGTATCAAGCCCTGCACGCAGGACGGCCGACTGCGGGAGGTCTTCGGCGTCCCGGTCACCGATCTGTATGGGCAGGCCGCCGGTCCGGACGCCTCCGCGGTCGTCACCCGAGTCCTGGAACTGCGCAACTTCCTCGCCTTGGCCGAGGAACAGGTCGCCCGGATCCGCGACCGCGTGCATGAGGCGATGGCGCCCGAGCGCGGCATGGACGAGTTGTCCGCCGACGAGCTGCGGATGGATGTGCAGTGGCTGGACGCGGCACTGTCCGCCCGCGACGGCTACCGCACCGCGCTGGACGACCTGCTGTGCACCGCGCCCCCGCTCCACCGGCTGGCCCGCCCCGCCCGATTCACCCAGCAGACGGTCAGCACCACCCTGCCTCCGGACTCCGCCTCACCGACACCCGAAGGCCTCGGTGAGGTCCGCAGCCGACGACGATGAGGACCCCCGCCGATTGACCCATCCCACCGCCGCTGAGATCGCCGCGCGGATCGAGGACCTGTACGGCGCCGAGCTGCCCAGCCTCGAAGCCTACGCCCGAGACCAGGACCTCGGCATGCTGGCCGCGCTCCTCGGAAGCCACCGCACCCTGGCCTTCGCCGAGCAGAGCATCACCGTCCACCGCGAGCGGCTGCAGCATCTGACCCGTCCCGGGCGGCAGATCGGTGCGCACGAGGTCTCCCACGTCCTTGACTGCGCCCGCCGCCTCGCCGAAGCGGTCGCCGTCCGCGACACCCAGGCCACGACCGCCGGCGCGGTCCTGCGCAGCCTCGGCCGCGCCCCCACAGCAGAGCCGCCTACCACCTCCGCGGCACCACCTCTTCCCGCCCCGCCCGTACCGGCCGCGAGCCCCGCACCGAGCCGCTGACCCGACAGCGCCCCGGCCTTCCGTACTCAGGAGTCCCCCCTTGTCCACCACCGGTCTGCCGCCCGCCGACGACGCCGACGTCGCCCGGGTCACCGAAGCCCTCCAGATGATCACACCGCGCTGGAACGTGCGGATCCTGCTGGCCCTGAACCAGCCGCCGCAGCGCTACACGCAGATCGCGGCCAAGCTGCCGTACCTCCAGAGCGGCCAGCTGCACCCCAAGATCCGCTCACTGTGCGACGCCGGCCTGGCCGAACGCACCGAGCATTCCGCCCGCCACGTCACCTACGGCCTCACCACCCGTGGCCGACAACTCCTGCCGGTGCTCCCGATGCTGGCTTCCTGGGCCGAGCAGAACCTGCAGAAGCCGGAACAGCCGCTCTCCGCGATCGAGCAGGTTGAGGACAGCCTCGCCCTCCTCACCCGCCGCCAGGCCCCCGCGATCCTGTGGGCTCTCAAGTCGCGGCAGGAGGTGACGGCCCGCGCCCTGGCCCGCATCGTCCTCCCCGACGGCTACTGGACCAACGTCTACCCGCCGCTGCGGCAACTCGTCGACGACGGCCTGGTGATGACCGAGGGCAACGGGCAGCCCTACCGCCTCTCACCGGCCGGTGCCGCACTCGGACCCGTCCTCGGAGCCCTGTCCATGTGGTCCGCCGGTCGGCCACTCGACCACGCCGCTCGGCATCCGCTCTGGGGACGGACCATCCCCGGGCCCGCGACTCCCGCCCGCGCCTGGACAAGCCACCAGTCCCGGCCCCTCGCATCCACCGCTCCCACGGCCCCCGCCATACCGGCACAGCCCGCCCGCCGCCTCGGCTGGCAGCCCAGCGAGCTGTTCTCCCACGCCACCCCCACCCGTGCGAAGGCGGCCCTGCCGGTCGGAGGAGCCCGCCGATGACCTCCGCTCCCTCCCTCCAGCAGCCGCGCGACATCCGCACCGCGCTGTCCTGCGCCGCTCTGATTCGCCTGGTCGGCGAGATCGACGACCACGGAGCCATACCGGCGCGCGGCCTGGCACGCATCCTCGCGGACCTCTCTGCCGACCGGATCCGCCAGGCCGTCGAGCAGGCCGACTCCCTCGGAGTCCTCGCCCGAACTCCCGGCACCGTGGGTCTCTCGGCGGCCGGCCGGGACCTCGCCGACGTCTACGACGCGACCGCGCGGTGGGCCCGGCGGCACAACCACCCGGCCGCGCACTGCGATTTCGCCGACCGGATCCGCAGCACGTTCGCCCTCCTGGGCATGCCGACAGCCGACGCCTGGGATCCCGAGAGCGAGCGCGAGGCCGAACTCGGCCGCATCGAACGGCTGGTGGCCGAGTGGGTCCGCAACCACCGGACACAGCGAACCCGTCGCATCGACGGCGTCGCCGCGTGACGCCTGCCCCCGGCCTCCTGCGCGGGATCTACCTGCCCCGCAGCGCCGACGGCGCCGCGTTCGCGATGGCCACCTACGGCATTCCCCTCCTCGTCATCGCTACCACTGGGTCGGCCGCTCTGACCGGACTGGCCTTCGCTCTGGAATGGGTCCCGCGCATCGCGGCCTTCACGGTGGCTGGCACCCTTGTGGATCGCCACGGCACGGCCCGCGTCTTCCGGGCAGCCTGCCTCGCGCGCGCCCTGACCGTCCTCGCCGCGGCCGGTGTCCTGGCCGTGCTCGACGCCGGTTCGCCGGCGGTGACCGCCGCCGTCATGCTGCTGGCCGCGTCCACCGGCATCCTCACCGAGTTCAGCTACGTGGCGGCCGAGACCGCGGGCGGCGCGGCGAGCCGGAGCGCAGGCTCCCAGGCTCACCGGGTGCAGTCCGTCCTGCTGGGCATCGACCAGACCGCCATGCTCACCGGACCGCTGGTCTCCGGCCTGCTGTTGGAACACGGCGGGCCGACCGCCATGCTCGGCACGCTCGCGGCCTTCTCCCTGCTCGCCGCTGCCCTCGGATCCGGAAAGCGGAACGCACCGACGAGCGCGGCGCCCGCACAGGGAGGACTACGGACGGGCTGGGCGACGCTGCGCTCCCTGCCGGCCCTGGCCTGGCTGGTCGCCGGACTGGTCGTCTCCAACACCGCCATCGCCCTGCTCCAGGCCGCCATGCCGGTCATCGTCGTGACCGAGCTGGGGCACTCCAGCGCGGACGCCGGACTGATCTGGTCCGCCGCGGCCGCCGCCTCCCTGCTCGCCATCACCGCCGCCCGCCGGGCGATCGACCGCTGGGACCTGTGGCCGGTCGGAGCCGCAGCCGCCGCTCTCGCCGCCGGAGCGACCCTCGCCGTCGCCCAGGCCGACACCTACCGCGGCTACCTCCTGCTGATCGCCGTCCTGATGGCCGGCGAAGGCGGGCTCACCGTCGTCCTGCGCACCCTGCGCTCCCACCTGATCCCGTCCGACGTCTTCGGCAGCACCCTCGCCGTGACGATCCTGCTGCTCCTGCTGCCCTTCCCCGCCGCCGGGCTGCTCGTCGCGGCCGTACCGCCCGCCCAGCTCGGGCACGCCGTCACCGCTGCCGCCCTGCTCCAGGCCGCTGGCCTCGCGGCCGCCTTCATCCGGCTGCGCACCCTGCCCGCCCCGCCGACACCGGCGCCCTGACCTCCCGGTCCAAGAGGAGCCTCACCGCTCATGTCCACCATCACGCAAAACGGGCTGCTCGGCCTCGCCCTCCCGCACCAGGGTCTGACCATCACCGAGCAGTGCCACGCCTTCGACGCCCAGCACCCATGGGTCTACCGAGCCCTGGAGCAGCTCGTCGAGCAGCGGCTTGCCGCAGGCGCGCAGCGCTTCGGGATGAAGGTCCTGTTCGAGGCACTGCGCTGGCGCCAGCCGCACGGGGTGAAGGGCCTCAGCAACTACACGGCGCTGTACGCCCGCAGGCTGCTCACCGCCCACCCCGAGTGGACCTCCGCCATCGAGGTCCGCCGCCGGCGCAGCCCGTGAACGGCAGCACGCACCAGCCTTCTGTCCCCTGAACCGTTGAGGAGCCTGTTCTTGCCCGACCGTCCTGCCGTCCTGGTCGTCGCCGCGGCTGACATGGAAGCCGAGGCGTACCGCGGCTACTGCCTCGAGTCCGTGGCCGCCGCCTACGACGTCGTTCTCATCACCGGCGAGGAACCGTCGTGGGAGGTGCCGTACATCCGGGACTGCCTGGTCGTGCCCGACCCGACCGACCAGGCGGCGCTGTATGCCGCCGGCCGGGCCCTGGCCGACCGCTACGACCTGGCGGGGGTGTTCACCTGGACCGAGTGGTACCTCGTCCCCGTCGCCCGCCTCGCACGTCGGCTCGGCTTGCCGACCACCGACCCGGAGGCGATGCGAGCATGCCGCGACAAAGCCACGGCGAGGAGCCTGTTCGCCCGCCACGGCGTTCCGTCGGCCGCCTCGGTGAGCGTCCGCACCCGCCATGAGGCGCAGGCCGCGGCCGAGCGGATCGGCTACCCGGTCGTCCTGAAGCCGGCCGCGCACGCGGCTAGCATCGGCGTAGTCCGTGCCGACGACCCCGACCAGCTCACCGCCGCGTACGGCATCGCCGGCCGGGCGGCCGGCCTGGGCCTGGAGAGCACCGACGTTCTGGTCGAGGAGTACCTCGACGGCCCGGAGGTCTCGGCCGAGTGCGTCACGCACCGGGGCAAGACCACGGTGGTGGCCGTGACCCGCAAGACGGTCAGCGAGCCGCCCCACTTCGAGGAACTGGCCCACTCCGTCGACGCCACCGACCCACTCCTGGCCACCGTCGCGCCCGCCGCGCGGGCCGCGATCCGCGCACTGGGGATCACCGACGGCGTCAGCCACGTCGAGATGCGCCTGGTCGGCGGCCGGCCCCGGCTCATCGAGGTCAACGGACGCCTCGCCGGAGACATGATCGGCCACCTCGTCCGCCTCACCACCGGCATCGACCTGCCCCGTGCCGCCGCCGACATCGCCTGCGACCGCGCCCCCGACCTCACTCCGACCAGATCCTCGGCCGCCGCGATCCACCTGATCTACCCCGAGACCTCCGGCATCCTCACCCGTCTGCGTTTCGACGGCCCCCGCCCGCCGTGGCTGGAGCGGATCCACTTCCAGCGCCACCCCGGCGACCGGCTCCTCCTGCCGGCGGACGGCGGTGACATGTTCACCGCCCGGATCGGTCACCTCATCGCCACCGGCCCCACCGTCGAGGCTGCCCGCGCCCGCGCCGCCACTGCCCTCGGCCACGTCGTCACCCACGTCGAACCGGCCGCCGCCTCCTGACCACCGGACCCTTGATGCCGCCCCACGACGACCTTCGCACCATCGACGGGGACGTCCACGTCTCCCCGCGCTACCTCGCCGCCGCCACCGCGACCGGCGACCCCGCCCTCGCACCGCTGCTCGACCTCGGCTGGGACCTGGAACACGACGACCTCGGCAACGCCTACGTCCACGCACCCGACCGCACCGTCCGCCTCGGCTACCTCCCCGAGGGAGAGGACGACGGCCTCTGGCGTATCAACGCCTACCGCGACGCCTTCGGCCCGCCCACCTGGGGCGTCTGCTTCAACGACTCCTGCCCCACCGAGTTCGTCCGAGCCCTCACCACCGCCCTCGCCGAGGCGTACGAACAGGGCCCGGACGCCTACCTCGCGGCACCGGACTCCCGAAGCGCGGACCGCGAGCCGTTCCTCGCCGCCGCCCCCTTGATCAACCGCGGCTGGCAGCTCGAACGCCCCAGCGGAGGCGTCCTGGCGATCCGCTCACCCGACGGGCTCGCCGGACTGGAGTTCACCACCGGACGCCTCGACCCGCAGGCCGAGTTGACCAGCCGCGATGCCCGCTGGCAGCTGTGGGCCGGTACCTCCATCGACCGCCCCGCCTGGTACGCCACCGCCAGCACCAACACTCCCGTCGCCCTGCTCAGAGCCGTCACCGAGTGCGTCTCCGACCCGGCTCCGCTGCCCCGCTGGCGAGAGGAGACCTATAGCTACATCCAGGGCATGGCCCGGCTCACCTCCATCCTCCCGCCGGTCCCGCCGGCGCCGACCCCGCTCGATGTCCAGCGGATCGCCTCCCGCCGCTCTGCTGTGCTCCCGGCCTCCAGCGTGCCGCGCTGGAGCACCACCAGCCGCCCGGCCCTGCGCGGCCCTCGGCGCTGACCACCCGCAGCCTGCCGCTTCCGGAGGTATCCGCTTGGCCCTGCACGCTCGCGAGTTCTTCACGGAGCACCTGAAGCTCCCGTTCGCCGAGGCCGCCATCGTCGGCAACACCTACTACGCAACTCCCACCCCCGGCGGCCTGCTGAGGCTGCGGATCGACTTCGCCCGCACCATCCGCGCACACGAGTACGACGGCCTGCGCCTGGCCACCATCCACCAGGACAGAGGCGAACTCGACGCCCAAGTACTGCGGTTCGAGGACCATAAGACCTTCGACCACCGCGACGTTGCCCAGGGCCGCGGCCCGACGCACTCGGGGTACGCCACGTTTCGTGAGTTCCGCGACCGGCCCGACCAGGTGCCGTGGAAGGACGCCCACACCAACGAACTGCGCGGTGCCATCGAGCAGTACACCTCCGTGTGGTTCCCCGGCACGTGGCAGACGCCCACACCGCCCCGTACTCCGGGCCGCACCGCGCGGAAGCCCCCGTCCCCGCCGCCCCCTCGCAGCGTGAGCCGCTCTCGTTGACCTTTACCAACCCCGCGCCGCACCCCTTCCACCCCCATCCTCGTTCCGGAGTTCCTTCTTGCGTATCCGCCCCGCCTACCGCCTTCCCGCTGCCGTCGCCGCGGCGGTGACCGGCACCCTCACCTGGGCCCCGACTGCCACCGCCCAGGCCTCCACGCCGTCCCCGTCCACCTCCACCGCGCCCACCCCTTTGGGCATGACCGAGCCCGAGCCCGGTGGCGTCCAGATCCTCAAGAAGGACCCCTCGGGATCCGTGCTCGCCGGCGCCGCGTTCACCCTGCTCGACGCCGTCGGCCAGCAGGCCGCCACCGGCAAGACCAACGCTGCGGGGCAGCTCGCCTTCACCGACCTCGCCCCGGGCGTCTACCGGCTCAAGGAGACCTCCAGCGGCAGCCCGCTGCACGACGTGGTCCCCGACCAGGACGTCATCGTCACCCCCGGTCAGACGTCACCCTTGACGATCATCGACCCATTCAAGCCCGCCGACCTGACGGTGAAGAAGACCGACAAGAACACCGGCAAGCCGCTGGCCGGAGCCGTCGTCAACATCGCTTCTACAGGCAGCGGCGGTGACACGGTCACCCTGACCACCGGCAAGAACGGCACCGCCACAGCCCAGCTCCCGGTCTCCTCTCGCACCGGCACCACCTACACCGCCACCGAAACCACGGCACCGGCCGGCTACCGGCTGGACGCCAAGCCGGTGAAGTTCACCGCCAAACCCGGAACCCCGGTCACCGTCACCCTCACCAACACCGCCAAGAAGCAGCCGACCCAGCCCTCCACCAACCCGCCGCCCTCCCCGGACAGCACCACACCCGCCAAGCCCTCAGGCAAGCCGACCCCCCACGCACCTGAGGACAAGCCGACCGAGAGAACCTCCAGCGGGACGAAACCCACTCCGGCGGACGCTAACTCCTCACCCGTCCCGGCCGCAGACGCGACCGGCGAAGCAACGCTGAAAACCCCGGTCGGCTCCCTCGCCGACACGGGCGCCGAAGCCACCCCCTGGATCCTCGGTGGAGCTGGACTCATGCTCGTCGGTGGCATAGGGGTGGCGGTCGCCGTCCGCTGCCGCACAGAATTCGAGCCTGAACAGGACGACAACGCCGAGGAGACCAGCTAACGCCACGATCACCCTCGAACAGCAGGCCCCCGGGGGACTCCCCGGGGGCCTGCTGCGTATACCGCGCTCCGTAGCCTGGGTGGCAGAGTTTGTGAAGCTCCCAGCGAGGCTGGGTGATATGCGAGGCCGGTAGGAATTAGGGACTGTTGGAGCAGACTCCTCCGTCTTGCCCAATATGTCGTCGCCAGACAGGTGCCACAGACCACCGAGGCCGACCCTATATGATGACCACGTGACGAGCGGCAATGAGTGGAGAGCGCGGGTGGCATTGGCCATCTCCTCTGCCATCGAGCCTGGGTCACCGATATACGCGGGGAGTTATGCCCGCGCGACACGGGTGAGATCGGTTAGGGATGCCGATTTCGACCTTGTGATCTCGGATGAGTGCCACCGAACCCAGGCTGGCTACCTCCTTGGTCAAGTTAAACGTTATGACCGCGCAGCGCGGCGTGCTGATGCTGAGCACGCGCTGCTGAAGCTGTTGGTGATCGCTCGCCGCACTGCAGACGAACCGATGCCTCTCCCTGTAGATGTCGACGGGGCAGAATTTCTGTGGAAGCAGGAAGAAGAGAACTTCATTCTCCTTGACTTCCTCGGCGGCATGCCTGTTGACAGCCGAGAGGAACTCTGGCGCCGGGCCGCAGCCGCCGAGCAGCGCGCTCAGCAGCACCGTGAGCACGCCCGCGCGGTCTACGTGGCTCTCCTTCGTGAACTCGGCATTACTCACATTGAGGTGGAGGCGGACCCGCCGATCCTCGAGACCAGTCCGTGCGGTGTGAGTCGGTTTAGGGCGCCGGTTATCCCTCGCCCGCCGACCACGGTTGAGTACCACTGCATTTCGGTGTTTGTCACCGTCGTCCGCACCGTGCTGAACTGCGTATTGGCTGCCTAACTTCCTCAGGAGGTCTGGCCAGTGCGCCAGATCCCTCCTGGAGAACAGTTGGACACCCAGTCTCTGATCGCACTCATCAGGACGAACCTCACCCTCGCGTTCATCCTGCTGCTTGCTCTGCTGGTGGTCGGCCCACCGATGGCGAAGCTGATGGCCCGCGAGACGGCCGCATTCTGGTCCCCGCGGATCATGGCAGGGCGACGTCGCCTGGTCAGGCTGCTGGCCCCGAAGGATGATGGCTCGCCAAGTACACCGCCGAACCGGAAAATCTAACGTTGGGGTGGCTGCGGAGGCGGGCATCACGACTGTCGCCCCCGCAGCCACCAAGCCCGTGGCCAACTCGGCAAGGCGCGGAGTCGCGTACGCCAGCCGGGACGCCGAGGCAAACAGTTAACGTCACAGTCATCATCAGTCTGCAGGCCACGGGGCTTCCCAGAGGCCTGATACGTCTGCTGTGACCGGTATTTTTCTGCCCGGGCAAGTCCCGGGCGGCTCCGTTTGGATCACCGACCGGGTCACTGGATGATGTGCCGAGTGCCCGGCGCGGGCAGCTCACTGGCGATTGACACCTTTGCGGGCAGAGCAGTCGGCTGGCCGACGGCTCATAGACTGTGCGGCAGGTTGGGGGCAACCGAGTAGGCGGCGGCTCCGGGATCGTCACTTAGGAAGGGCATTCGTGGCAGAGAGTAGGGCGGATCCACAACAGAGCCGTACAGGTGGCGGAACCCTGCCGCTACCGTCCGCGTCCGGACCATCGCGCGCTCCCGCCCCGGACCCAGTGCCGAACCCGGTGGTTCCGGCTGACAACCGTCTGCAGCGCTTGGGACGCCGCTACCGCACCCTCTCCACCTCCAACAAGCTAACCCTGTGGGGCACGGTCGTCGCCGCGCTCCACGAGATCGGCCACGCTGTCGACGAGAAGCGCGCCCGGTAGATCCTGCGCGAACCCGCCGCGGACGGCATCCTCCAGCGTCTGGACACCGATCGAGCTGTCTGCCGCCCTGCTGACGACCCGGAACGGTAGGTCACCGGGAGGCCGAACCCGCCCAACGCCGGCCGACTCTCGGTGCCCTACAGGCTGGCCATGGCCAAGGTGGTGACCAGTTGCCCGGCCTCAAGGTGGTGGGTGAGGTCGAGACCGCTGTCGATCATGGTGAGGACGGCGTGATGCCGGGCGGCAGGGATAACGGCCATCGACGCAAGGCCGGCGAACGTTTTGGCGCAGTCGGCGTCCTCGCGCGGCTGCGGCACCTTGATCTCTTCTGTCAGCGTCTCCACCACGGCCATGGTGTCGTCGTGGACGTAGAACGCCTCCAGCGGCCACACGGTGCGCTGCGCGGTGAACGGGGTGATCCCCAGTGAGACGGAGGCGAGCGGCATCACGGCCAGGAGGTGGCGCAGCTGGCCCTTCATCGCGTCGGGGTCGGCGGTTCGGTGGCGCAGGGCGGGTTCCTCCAGGAGGGCGACGTGGACGTGGCCGCCCTCGTAGAGGAACCGGGAGCGGGCGACACGGGCGGCGACGGCTTCGGCGATGCCGTCGGGGGTGTCCTGGAAGCGGGTGGTCTGCTCCATGAGGGCGGTCGCGAAGGCCGGCTCTGGAGGAAGCCCGGGGCACGTTGGAGATGTAGACCCGGCAGTGGCGGGTCTGCTCGTGCAGGGCGTACCAGTCCTCTTGGGCCTGGCGCATGCCGCCCTGGTGCAGGTGGCGCCACTCCAGGTACATCGAGTCGACCGCGCGGGCGGTGGCGATGAGGTCGTCGGCCTGGTCGTCGGTGCCCCATGCCGCGCACCAGATGCGGATGTCCGCATCGGAGGGCAGGACCGCGCCCTTTTGGATGCGGGTGGTCTTCGCGGGGCGCCGGCCGCACCGGGTGGGGAGTTCCTTCCCGGTGCGGCCGGCGCCCTTGTTCCTGGACGGGCCTTGACCGGGCCGGTACGCTCCAGGTCTCCCCCCTGAGCGGTAGCGAAGGGCTGGAGCGTCCCTCTCCCGAACGTCTCGGGCTGGCAGCGGTCTCCCGCCGTCAGCGTGTGGGCCTGTATGGGAGGCGTGCCGCTACCCCTGGCTCTGCTTGCGTCTGCGGATGGTCCGCTGTTCTATCCGCGTGCCGCGTCCGGGCCGGTGGCGGGTTGGAGGGCGATCCGGGCGGTGATCCGCTTGCCCACTGGCTCCCGCTGCATCTCCACGCCCTCGCACAGCGCCAGGACGAGTTCCAGGCCGTGCTGGCCGATCCGGCCCGGCTCGGCGGCCCGGGCGATGGGCAGTACCGGGCTGGTGTCCCGCACGGTGATCTGAAGGACGGTTCCGGTCAGCTCCACGTCCACGGTGCACGGTCCCGGCGCGTACTTGCACGCGTTGGCCACCAGCTCGCTGACCACCAGCTCGGCCGCACCGGCCGCCCGGGAGGCAACCGCGATACCGTGCGTGTGCTGGAGGCGGGCCAGAAAGCCGGCCACGAACTCCCGAGCCGCGGGGACCGACTGCGACGCACCGCCGTAAGCCGCACCCGACCGCATGGATGGCTGCGGCGCGGCCACCTCGCTGCTCGACGGCGGCTGCCCCACCACGGTCGCCTCCACCTCCCACCCCCGTCTGCCTCCCGGCGTGATCCCGCCGCCGTGTACCCCACTGTCCTCCGCGTACACCACGGCACCTCACCAAAAGGGCAGGACCTCCTTCGGGTGACCCGCCCGCCCGCGGCGAGATGTCACCGCCGGCAGCGGGTACGCACAGCGACGCCCCCCTTGGCCAGGACCGCCGGGTGAGGACAGGCACCGCAGCGCTCCTGGTCCAGCCGGCCGGCGGTCGGCATATACCCCCGAGGCCCGCCGGCCGCCGACCACCGCCGCTCACCCCTGTGACCGGCGCCGCCCGGGTTGACGTACGACACCACCGGGCTCGGGACGGCCTCCCCGACACCCGTCAAGGCAGACCGGAGACGGGCGGCCATGCCAAGGTCAGCGGCGCGCCGCCGCACTCACCGGTGCGGGGCACGCCGGCCGGCCCCGCACACCGGCACGGGCAGGCAGCCAGCCCAGCCGGAGTCGTCCCCGGCCCATGACACCAACACGGAGACGGCGGATCCCCTGCTGCGCTGGCTGTCCGCCGTCGGCGGCACCGCTCCTTCGCGAACCAGGGAAGGCACCCGGCTGGTCGCGGCGTCGATGGAAAACCGCCCACGGCCGGATCTGAAGACCCCAAGGGCCTCGTCCGCCGACCGGCTTGCCCGCTATACCAGCCCACCATCGCGGGGTGGGGTGAGAAACAGCGGGGCGGAGGAAACACGGCGACAAGCCCCGCCACCGAATCCGTCCTCGATGTGGCCGGCGCACCGGCCGGAGCCGTGATCACGGCGCGCACGCGAGGCATGCGGCAGGACGTGCAGCGCCCGGCCGCTCGCATCCACGCCGACGGCGCCGGCCCGCACCACTCGCCTGACTTCCGTACCGGAGGCAGCCGGGCCCTGCTGCGGGATCGAGAACACCGCCGACTCCCTCACCGCCGGCCTCTCTGCCGGCAGCCCTCCAAAAAACGGTCGGCGGCCGTAACCGGACGGCCCACGGATCGTTGGGCAGACCGCACATGCACAAGCATCCGCTCTCCCCCGTGCGGATGCGCGAGCCACAGGGGCCTGACAGCCACCCCGTCCCCCCGGGGGTTCAGGTCTCTGTGGTGTTTCACCGGTGCCGGCCCCGCAGGAAAGACACGCGGTCGGCCCGGCGTCACCCCCGCGGCCATCGGCTGCGGTCAGGACATAGCCCCGGCGCAGGAGAAGCGGCAGCTCACACCCGGCCCGGATATAAGGGTGCGCCGGGAATGCGATCCGTACAGCGCGCCGAGATCTGGGCTCCGCGCGTGGCCAGGTGCTGCTGGACGGCCTTGACGGCCGCGTCCAGGAGCCCGGAGTGGGACGTGGTCAGTCCGTGTAGGTCGTCGACGGGCAGGCCGTTGAACGGGTTGGCACGCAGGTGGGGGCTGATGATGCCGTCGGGTCAGTCGCCGCCGTACTCGCCCAGGGCGATGCCGTCGGTGTTGCAGAGGAGCATCTTGCGATTGCCTGCCGGTGATCTTGCCGGTCGTCCCGCCCGCTCCCCCTTTGCCGACACCGTGGGCCGCTGCCCCGGCCCGCCGGGAGGGATCATGGCTCACCACCACACTCCGCAGCGGCCGACATCACCGTCAACCAGCGCACCGGGATCCATGCCGCCCTCAGCGGCCCCCTGAGCAGGGCGGGAACAGACGGCCAGCTTTTCGGAGCGGAGCTGGCCCTAGGCTGCGCTGACCGCTCGGTCACGCCGACTACAGGTCCTGGCAGAGGAGTGGGAGGCAGTCCGGCCGCTCTCCCGGAAAACCGGCAGAAGGCCCTCTGGAAGCTGGGAGACTGCTTGGCGTCTGATTCCGGGGAGGCAGTGATGAGCGTCTTTCACTGGGGATTGCTGGTAGCGGTGGTCGGTGCGGTCTGCGTGGGCCGGCAGCTGTACCTCTACCCTGGCGGATGGGCCTACGCCTTCCGCCCCGAGCATCACGCTGCGCGGGAAGACTTACGTACACACCGGGAGCGTGTACGGGGCCTTGAGAGCCGCGACAGTCAGCAGGTGGCCGCGGCCGATGCCAAGGTCCGCGCCGAGCAGAGAAAGAAGCGTTCAGCCATCCGAGCGCTTGAGAAGGAGCGCGATCGGCTGCGTGCCCCTGGGCGAGGCCCTCTGCTGAAGGTGCTCGGTGATCTGGCGCTTCATCAGCATGTGTTGTCAGTCCCCTCAGAGGACGGCTCGACGGAGTCTCTTCAGCTCGACGGGCTTGAGGTGAGCGACCGTCCGAACTCCAAGCGGGATGAGCACTGGATCATTGTCGCGGAGCCGAACGGGGACGAGCGTGTCTTCCGGTACCCGTACAGCCAGTGGGAAGAGGCCGCCGTGTACAAGTTCGCAGCGTCGATCCGGAAAGCGGTCAAGGACCACGGCGTCTGGACGGATGAGCGGGAGCTCCGGCTGGCAGAGCTCGGGGACGAGCTGGACCGGGTCGAGGCGGACAACGACAGGATCGAGAAGGCGCGGCGGGAGCGTGACCGGTTGAAGGTCCAGCGGCGTGCGAACCCCCAGCTCAAGGCCGCACGCGCCGCTCTGGAGCAGGCTTTCGGCCGCTGGGAGGCCCTCACCGGCCACCGGCCGCATCGCTAACGCTCGCCTTTTCCTGCCCTGGAAGCGCGGGCACCGCACACGGCGCTCAAGCAGAGGTGCCCGGCTGGATACCTGCTGATCGCCTGCTGCGCTGGCCGGGTCTCCCATGTCCGCCGACGCCACCTGGCTGGCGGCAGCGCGAAGGCCGCCTGAGCCGCGGCGGACTTCCTGGTCATGGGCGCGCAGGAGGCTGCCCAGGCCCACCGGTTCCTGCTGCTCCCAGCCTGCGGTTTTGCGGCTTCTGCGCCCACTGCGGTGAAGGCCTTCCCGGCCCGCTTCAGCCAGCGGGCCAAGATGAGAACGCGGGTCACTCCCTCGGCCGCTATTGGACATATCCACAGTGATGAACGGGCAGTCGCACCCTCATGCCCGACGTGCCGTGACGGGGCATGAGGGTGCCGTCTTGCGGGCTGCATCCGTACAGGGTTCTGCTACGGCGTCCGATGCGAGTCCCTGCCGTGGAACCAGGTGGGGGGAGGAGAAGGTGCGATGAGCCTGCTGGTGGGGGTTCTCGGCGGTGCCTTGGTCGTGCTCGTTCTGGCCGATGCCGTGGTCACCACCTTGTCCATGGTGACGACCACCGGTCCGGTCAGCGGCCGGGTGGCCAGGGGGGTGTGGAGGCTATTCCTCGCCGCCGGCACCAGGTCCTCCCGCGGTGGGATCCTGCGGTGGAGCGGGACGTGCACGCTGCTGGCCACTTTCCTGACGTGGGCGGTGCTGTTGTGGGCCGGGTGGTTCCTGGTCTTCACCGCCTACGAGTCCGCGGTGGTCGCCTCGACCACCTCCACTCCCGCCGGCGGCTGGGACCGGGTGTACTTCACCGGCTACACGCTCTTCACCCTCGGCATCGGCGACTATATCCCGGACACCGCCTGGGCCCAGGTGGCCACCGTCCTCGCCTCGCTGTCGGGACTGTTCCTGGTGACCTTGTCGCTGACCTACCTGGTGCAAGTGATCCAGGCGGTGGTGCACAAGCGCGAGGTCGCCGAGCAGATCCACGCCCTCGGGCAGAACGCCCGGCACTTCATTGCCCAGGGCTGGACCGGAAGCGGCTTCAGTTCCATGTTCAACCAGCAGCTGGTCTCCCTGACCGCGCCGCTGCTGCGCCTGGGCGAACAGCACCTGGCCTTCCCCGTGGTCCACTACTTCCACTCCGTCGCACCCCAGAAGGCCCCGGCCCGCGCCATGGCGACCCTCGGCGATGCTCTGCTGCTGCTCGACGTCGGCACAGCCTCCGGCAGCCGGCCGGACCCGGCGGCGATCGGCCCGCTGGGCAGGGCACTGGACCAGGTCCTGGAGAACCTGCGGGGCCAGTTCTTCTCCCCGGCGAAGCAGGAGGAGAGCCGCCCCGTGCCCCCTTTGTCGGTGCTGCGCCAGGTGGGGGTTCCCACTGTCGGCGAGGAGGAGTACGCCGATCGCGTGCGGCAGTACGACGGGCGACGGCGAGCCGTGCAGGGGTTCCTGCACAGCGACGGCTGGCGGGACGGGCCCTCCCACGGGAGCTGACCGCTGCTCCGCGCGGCGGTGCGGTGTTCGGCCGGCCCGTTCACGAGCCGGTCGCGGAGCCGTCAGGGGGACAGGCCCGGTCCGGTGGGGGCTGGTGGTCACGGTTCGATGAGGCCGGTGCGGATGGCGTAGCGGGTGAGTTCCAGGCGGTCTTTGAGGCCGAGTTTGTGCAGGAGGTTGGCGCGGTGGCGTTCCACGGTCTTGACGCTGATTACCAGCATGTCGGCGATCTGCTGTGAGGTGTGGCCTTCGGCGACGAGCTTGAGGACCTCCTCCTCACGGTCGGTGACGGGCCGCCCGGGGATGGTGTCGCCGTCGCGGGTGTGGTCGAGGTAGTGGCGGATGAGGGCGGTGACCGCTCCGGGGTAGAGGAAGGGCTCGTCGCGCATGGCGGCGCGGCAGGCTTCGACCAGGTCGCGGTCGGCGACGGATTTCAGGACGTAGCCGCAGGCTCCGGCTTTGAGGGCTTCGAAGAGGTACTGCTCGTTGTCGTACATGGTCAGGATGAGGATGCGCAGGCCGGGCTGGGCGCGGGAGAGTTCGCGGGCGGCCTGCAGGCCGGTCAGGCGCGGCATGGCGATGTCCAGGACGGCCAGGTCGGGCTGCTGGGCGCGGGCCTGTTCGACCGCTTCGGCTCCGTCGCCTGCTTCGGCGACGACGGTCAGGTCCGCCTCACCGTCGAGGATGAGGCGGACGCCGCGGCGGACCAGAGTGTGGTCGTCGGCCAGGAGGATGCGGGTGGTGGCCGCCTCGGACATGAGTCACGGCCTCCCGGAGTGGGTGGGGATGGTCAGACGCACCTCGGTGCCGCCGTCGGGGCCGGGGGCGAGGGTGAGGTCGGCGCCGATGAGCAGGGCGCGTTCGCGCATGCCGCGGATGCCGGCGCCCTCGGCTGCTCCACCGGTGCCGTGGCCGTCGTCGCGGACGCGCAGCCGCACACCGGCGGATGTGCGGTGCAGGTCGAGGTCGACGCGGGTGGCTCCTGCGTGGCGGGCGGTGTTGGTGAGGCTTTCCTGGGCGACGCGGTAGAGGACGAGTTCGGTGTTGTGGTCCAGCGGCGGCAGGTGCGCGTCGATATGGGCGCGCACGGTGAGGCCGGGGGTGGAGAACTCGCCGGCGAGGGCCTTGAGGGAGCTGGTCAGGCCGAGTTCCTCCAGAACACCGGGGCGCAGTCGGCGGGCGATGCGGCGGATCTCCTCCAGACTGGCGCGGGTGGTCTCCTGGACCTGGCGGATCTCCTCACCGACGGGCGGCGGAGCGTGGTCGGCGACGCGTTTGAGTTCGAGCAGGACGGCGGTGAGGGTCTGGCCGATCTCGTCGTGGAGTTCCTGGGCGATGCGGCGGCGTTCGGCTTCCTGGGCGGACAGGGCGCGGGCGGCGCTGGTGGCGCGTTCGGCTTCCAGGCGGTCGAGCATGGTGTTGAAGGTGGTGATCAGCTCGGCGATCTCGCCGTGACCGCCGGGCGTCAGACGGGCTGTGGGCCGCAGCAGGTCGGTGGTGGTCATGGCGCGGGTGAGACGCTGCAGCGGGGCCAGGCCGACGCGGAGCAGAGCGGCGTTGGCGATGAGCATGGCGGCCAGCCCCGCGGTGAGGACGGCGGCCTCGGTGACCAGGACGGGAGTGGAGACGGTGATCGGCCCCAGCAGCAGTGCGGTGGCTGTGATCAGCACCAGGGCGTTGAGTCCGAAGATCCGCCAGAACAAGGACATCGGGTACCGCCTCCACCTCACTCGCCGTCCTTCCTCCACTATGGCCGTCCCATGCCGGTCGGCCGGCATGGGACGGTGCCGGCTTCCTCCGGCGGTGCGGCCGCCCCGTCAGCCTGAGGACGCGGGCCGCGGGGCGTCCATCGGGTCCGGCACCCATGTGCCGGCCGCGTCCTGCGGGTCGTTACCCCGGGGAAATGGGGGTCAGCCCCGATGGCGACTGCTGCCGGGGGGCGTGATGGTGGAAGTGATACCGCAGCCTTGGCGCCCGGGGAGGAGTCGTGACCCATTCCGAGAACAAGGTGCTGGCGGATATCGAAGCGCAGATGGAACGCAGCGATCCGCAGTTCTCCCGCGGCCTGGACTCCGGACAGCCGTGCAGCCCCCGGGAGTACCGGCGCGGACCGGGCTGGCTGCTGCTGGCCCTCTCGCTGGTACTGGTGGTCGCAGGCTTCGCGCTGCCGCAGGGGCTGCTCCTGGCGACCGGCCTGGTGCTGGCCGGGGTGGCCCAGGAGTACCTGTTCGACCCGGCGCGGGGACACACCTGGTTCCGTCGTCTGCACACGCCATGACACCCGTGGCTCAAGCCCGGTGGGCCCCACACCGGCGGGCAGAGCCGTCGGCTCCGTTGACAGGGCGGATTCTGAACGACGACGCGAGAGCCATCGACACGGTGAGGAAGAAGATTCTGCCGCTGCCCCAGGTGCCCCCAGGAGCAGGAGAGCCGCTGCCATCCCTGCCCCGGCCCGCCGCCCCAGCCTCCGTGCCGCTTTGGGAACAGACGCTGTCCGGTGCGCGGGCGCTCCACTCACCGCGGGCGGTCCCATCCTGACCGCTTCGCCCGTCGCCGGGTTCCGCAGCCGTTTCACCACGCGCTCACCGATGTCGGCGGCCTACACCGGCCATGGACCTGCCGAGGACCGGAGAGGGCCGGCTCGCGCCGACTGTTCTCACCCGTACCGCGCCGCCCGGAACCACAGCGGCGCGGGCCCCGAACCGTGAGGCCCGGACGCCACCCCACTCGACCGCTCTCCCCGTGACGTCGGCCCTCGTGGTGCCGGCGCAATCGCTTCTGTCCGGCCCGGCCCGCACCAGCGCGGTGCCCCGTGCCCCCCGCCGGAGCGGACAGCGGCTTGGAGGGCGTTGCCCGCGGTGGTGGCACGGTATGCCTGGACAGTGATCGAAGCAGCGACCATATGAGGGACGGGCAGATGACGTTGCCGGAGCTGTACACGGCGCTCCTGGGCGGCGGCCTGGTGCTGCTGGCCAGCATCGCCGCCGCCCGTATCGCTCACCGGGCGGGCCTGCCCAGTCTGCTGCTGTTCCTGGCCATCGGTGTGCTGGCCGGCGAGGACGTCCTCGGTGTGGAGTTCGATGACGCCCAGCTCGCCCAGTCTCTGGGCATCGCGGCCCTGGCCGTCATCCTCGTCGAGGGCGGTCTGACCACCACCTGGGCGGATGTGCGGCGTCTGCTGGCGCCCGCCGGAGTGCTGGCCACCGCCGGGGTGGCCGTCTCGACGGTGGTCACCGCGACCGGGGCCCACCTGCTGCTGGGCATGGACTGGTCCCTGGCGCTGCTGCTGGGAGCGATCGTGTCCTCCACCGATGCCGCGGCGGTGTTCGCCGTGCTGCGCTCCCTGCCCCTGCCGCAGAAGGTCACCGGCCTGCTGGAGGCCGAGTCCGGCTTCAATGACGCCCCTACCGTCATCCTGGTCTTGGTCTTCTCCACCGCCGCCGCCGACCTGCCCCATCCCGTTTTCATCGCCGGGAACGTGGTCTACCAGCTGGTCGTCGGCGGCGTACTCGGCCTGGTGCTCGGCTGGCTGGGGGTGGTCGCCCTGCGGCGCATCGCCTTGCCGTCCACCGGGCTGTATCCGCTGGCCACCGCCGGTTTCGGGATCATCGCGTTCGCCGCCGCCGGAGCGGCGAACGCCAGCGGCATCATCGCCGCCTACCTGTCCGGCCTGGTGCTGGGCAACAGCCGCCTGCCGCACCGCGCCGCCACCCGCTCCTTCGCCGAAGGAGCCGGCTGGCTCGCCCAGATCGGCCTGTTCGTCATGCTCGGGCTGCTGGTCACCCCCAGCGAGCTGCCTGCCGCGATCCTCCCGGCTCTGGGCGTCGGACTGGTTCTGCTGCTGGTCGCCCGCCCGGCCTCGGTCCTGGTCTGCCTGCTGCCCTTCCGCATCCCGTGGCGCGAACAGGTGTTCGTCTCCTGGGCCGGGCTGCGCGGAGCCGTGCCCATCGTGCTGGCCACCTTCCCCATCGTCGCGGGCGTTCCCGGTGCCCGCGACCTGCTCAACATCGTGTTCGTCCTGGTGGTCCTGTTCACCCTCCTGCAAGGGCCCACCCTGCCGGCCGCCGCCCGGTGGCTGGGATTGACCCGGCCCGGTGCGCTGCGCGAGGTCCAGGTCGAGACCGCCCCGCTGGACGTGCTCGACGCCGACCTGCTCACCGTCACCGTGCCCGAGGGGTCCCGGCTGGCCGGGGTGGCGGTGTTCGAGCTGCGGCTGCCGCCCCCCACCGTGCTCACCCTGATCGTCCGCGACGGCACCACCCTCGCCCCCCGGCGCGAGACCGTGCTCCGCGCGGGCGACGAACTGCTGCTGATCACCACCCCGGCCACCCGCGAGGCGACCGAACGGCGCCTGCGGGCGGTCGGCCGCCGCGGCCGCCTGGCCCACTGGTTCGGCGAGCACGGCACCCTGGAGCCCACCGGCCGCGACAGTGCCGCATGAATCCAACCTCTCACCGGGGGCCACGACAGCGCCGACGGGCCACCCGCCAGGCGAGGTAGGGGCCGCTTACCGGCCAGCACACGATCAGCACCGCCAGCACCAGAGCACTGGATCGGGGATGGCGCTCGGTATCGGCCCGCCACCCCGGATCGCGCAACAGCAGCCGCGGCAGCGTCCGGGCAAGTCCGGCCACGCCGCCGAGGTAGACCGCCAGCGCGGCGAGCGCGAGAACCACCCCCGCACTGAGCAGCATGGAGAAAGTCTCCTCGCTCACCGTGCGGCGCACCTCCCTCCCTCTGCGGCCCGGGTCAGTCCCCGGTGGCCACGTGCTGCCCGGGGTCGGCATCGGCGGGTGTCCCGTCTCCGGACGGAGCGGGCACCGCCCGGGCCGCGCGGCGCCGGGCCAGCAGGCCGGCCACCGGCTCGGTGTAGCGGGCGGTCAGCGGCCCCAGCACCACCATGATCAGCACATACGCGGTCGCCAGCGGACCGAGTGCGGGCTCGACCCCGGCGGTCACCGCCAAGCCGGCGATGACGATGGAGAACTCCCCCCTGGCCACCAGGGTGCCCCCGGCCCGCCACCGACCCCGAACCGACACCTCGGCCCGCTTCGCCGCCCAGTACCCGGTGGCGATCTTCGTGCCCGCCGTGACGATCGCCAGCACCAGCGCCGGCACGATGACCGGGGGGATGCTGGACGGATCGGTGTGCAGGCCGAAGAAGACGAAGAACACCGCCGCGAACAGATCCCGCAGAGGGCTGAGCAGGTTGTGCGTGCCCTCGGCGACCTCCCCTGAGAGGGCGATGCCCACCAAGAACGCCCCCACCGCCGCCGAGACCTGCAGTTGCTGGGCGATTCCGGCTACCAGCAGCGTCAGCCCGAGCACCACCAGCAGCAGCTTCTCCGGGTCGTCGCTGGAGACGAACCGGGAGATGACCCGTCCGTAGCGGACCGCCACGAACAGCACCAGCCCGGCCACACCCAGCGCGACCGCCAGCGTCACGCTGCCCGCCGCCAGGCTCAGCCCGGCCACCAACGCGGTGACGATCGGCAGGTAGACCGCCATCGCCAGGTCCTCCAGCACCAGAATGCTCAAGATCACCGGGGTCTCGCGGTTGCCCAGCCGCCCCAGATCACCGAGCACCTTGGCGATCACCCCGGAGGATGAGATCCAGGTGACACCGGCGAGCACCACCGCGGCCACCGGCCCCCACCCCAGCAGCAGCGCTATCGCCGCGCCCGGCAACGCGTTCAGCGCGCAGTCCACCAGCCCGGCCGGGTACTGGGTCCGCAGATTGGACACCAGATCGCTGGCGGTGTACTCCAGGCCCAGCATCAGCAGCAGCAGTACAACGCCGATCTCAGCGCCGATGGCGACGAACTCCTCGCTCGCCCCCAGCGGCAGTAGCCCGCCCTCACCGAACGCCAGCCCGGCCAGCAGGTACAGCGGAATCGGGGAGAACCGCAAACGCCCGGCCAGGCGGCCCAGCAGCCCCAGCCCCAGGATGATCGCACCGAACTCGATCAGGAAGATCGCAGAAGAATGCACCCGCTCACTCCCGACCCAGTATCGCCGCGGCCGCGTTCACGCCCTCACGGGTACCGATCACGATCAGCGTGTCCCCACCCGCCAGCCGGAAATCCGGCGCCGGAGAGGGAATCGCCTCCATTCGGCGCAGCACCGCCACCACCGACGCCCCGGTCTCGGTCCGCAGCCGTGCCTCGCCCAGCACCCGGCCGTTCCAGCGCGAGACCGCCGGCAACTCGATCCGCTCGGCCACCAGCCCCAGATCGGTGGTGTACAACAGGCTCGGACTGTGATGCGCGGGCATCAGCGCATCGATCAGCGACTCCGACTCCCCAGCGGTCAACCGCAGCGACAGAGCACACTCATCCGGATCATCCACCCGGTAGGCGCTGAAACTGCGCGTACCGTCATGGTGCGCCACCACCGACACCCGCCGGTGCTCCCGCGTGGTCAGGTCGTATCTGACCCCGATCCCCGGCAACGGCGTGGTACTCATCCGCGGAGCAGACACAGCCCCGTCCTCCCTCATCCGACCGACATCCCCGCGGCCCCTTCCCGGCCGCCCGGCTCTGGCCTTGCGCCAGCGCCGCCCCACGATGACACATCTCCGGCCTATCGCCCCGCAGACCGCCGCACCATCACAACGCGACCGGGCGTGGTTCGTAGCCACCGCGGCCCCTGCCCCGACCGCACCCGGTACCGAGCCCCCTTCCGGGCCCCAGTGCCCCCAAGGGGCGTCTGCGGTATGCGGGGTACAGCGGTGATGCGGATCGAACTGGGAGCCGCGGTGTCCGCCGCCCGTGAGATCGCCGAGGAGGTCCTGCGCCCGCAGGCTGCCACCGTCGACACGGAGCAGCGGTGGCCCGCGGAGGGCATGGCGGCCCTGCTCTCCCGGCTGGGCGGGCTGGTGGTGCCCGAGCACTCCGGCGGCATGGGACACGGGCTGCTGGCCGTGGCGCAGGTGGGCGAGGCGACGGGCCGGGCCTGCGCGTCCACGTCGATCTGCTTCGGCATGCACCTGGTCGGCTCGGCGGTGATCTCCGCACAGGCCGGCGCCGTGCAGCGGGAACGGTACCTGGAGCCGATCGCCGCCGGGGAGCACCTGACGACCCTGGCCCTGTCGGAGCCCGGGACGGGCGGCGAGTTCTGGCTGCCGCAGACCGGCATGGAGCGCTCCGGCGACGGCCGGCTGCGGCTGACCGGCGCGAAGAGCTTCGTCACCAACGGCGGCCACGCCGACTCCTACGTCCTGTCCACCGTCGCCGTGGGCCCGGGGACGCCGCCCGGCCAGTTCTCCTGCACGGTCGTCGACGCCGGCACGCCCGGCCTGGAGTGGGGGCCCGAGTGGCACGGTTTCGGCATGCGGGGCAACGCCTCGCGCAACCTGGAGCTGCCCGGTGTGGAGATCCCCGTCGAATGCCTGCTGGGCAACGAGGGCGACGAGATCTGGTACGTGTTCAACGTCGTCGCCCCCTACTTCCTGATGGCCATGGCCGGCACCTACCTGGGCGTCGCCGCGGCCGCCCTGGAGGAGGCCCGCTCCCATCTGATGCGGCGGCGCACGCGCGCCGGCCGGGTCCTGGCCGGCAACCCGGTCGTACAGCACCGGCTGGGCACGATGTGGGCCCGGGTGGAACGCACCCGGCGGCTGATCTACCACGCCGCCGCCGAGGCGGAGCTCGGCGGCCCCGAGGCCCTGTTGGGGCTGGCCTCGGCCAAGGCCGAGATCGCCGACGCGGCCGAGGCGACCGTGAACGACGCCCTGACCCTGGTCGGCGGGATCGGCTACGGGACCGACTCGCCGCTGCAGCGGATGCTGCGCGCCGCCCGCGCCGCCCATGTGATGTCCCCGCTCCGGCTGGCCGCCGACGCGCTGCCTCCCCGGGCCGACGCCCCCTGGCACCCCGCCGGTACCTAGAGGGCGCTCGCAGTGACCTCACCGGCTGTCGGCGCGCCGGTGCACCCGGCCTCTGGGGCTGCCTTGGCAGTCAGGCCGTGCGAACGTCCCCGGCACCGAGCGACGTGGCGGGAAGGGCCGGTTTCGCGAGCGGGCCCGTATCCGGCGGGGTGAGGCTTGCATCCTGTACCTAGGTACAGGATTACCGTCGAGGTGTTCCCGGAGCTCGGGGGCGGGATGACGGGAGTGAGCGCGATGAGTGATCTGGCGTGGGTGCCGCAGTCCTGCACGCTGCCGACCGAGGAGCGGCCGTTGCGGGTGGCGCAGTGGGATGCGCTGTTCGCTGAGCGGCTGGCCGCGGTGACCCGGCCGCAGCCGCTGACGCTGCGGCTGGAGCTGGCGGACGCGCCGGGCGCGGTCGATCAGGTCCGGAACCTGGCCGGGCGGGAGGGCGGGTGCTGCTCGTTCTTCACCTTCACCGTCGCCCCGGGCGAAGACGGGATCGTTCTGGAGGTCTCGGTGGACGCCGTCCACGAGCCGGTGCTGGACGCTCTGACCGTACGGGCCGGCGCGCAGGTGCCCCGGTGAGCGCGGGTCTGCGCAGCGGGCAGGTCGCCGAGCGGGCCGGGGTGAACCTCCAGACGCTGCGCTACTACGAACGCCGCGGCCTGCTCGCCGAGCCCGAGCGCAGCAGCGGCGGCCACCGCCTCTACGGCGAGGGCGCCGTGACCACGCTGCGGGTGATCAAGGCCGCGCAGCGGCTCGGCTTCACGCTGGAGGAGGTCGCCGAGCTGCTGGAGACCGGTCGCCACCGGCACGGCCGCCCGGTGGTCGGACTGCAGGAGCGCGCGGTGGCCAAGCTCGCCGAGGTCGACGCGAAGATCGCGGACCTGACCACCATCCGCACCGCCCTGGCCGCCGCCGTGGAAGCCGGCTGCGACGACCTGACCGCCTGCGCCGGCAGCAGCTGCTGCCCCATCCCCTTCACCGGCCTCGCCGAGGAGAACCGCCATGACGGCCCCTGCTGCTGACCCGAGCCCGCACAAGACGCCCAAGGCCCTGGCGGGCCTGGCCGCCCTGGCGTGCGTGGCGTGCTGTGCGCTGCCCGTGCTGATCACCGCCGGTGTCCTCGGCGCCGGGACCTGGGCGGTCGTCGGGTGGCTGCCCAGCCTGGCCGTCGTCCTTGGCGTCCTCGCGGCCGGAACCTGGTGGCTCCAGCAGCGCCGGCGGGGCGGATCGTGTTCCTGCGGGCCCACGCCGGCCGGACGCGAGAGGTGCGGCTGCCGCGCCTCCGCCTAGCGACCTGCCTGGTGGATCAGCTGGGCAGGGGGGATGAGCCGGGGGACGGCGCGGACGTAGAGCACCATGCCGATCACCTCGACGAGGGTCTGGGTGACGACCACGACCGCGGCGACCGCGAACTCGTCGGGCAGGGCCAGGGCGAGCGGGAGGACGATCAAGGAGTTGCGGGTCGCGCCGGTGAACACGATGGCCCGGCTGTCGTCGGCCCTCAGCCGGAAGAGGCACGCGACCGCGAGCCCGGCGAACGCCATCACTCGGTCCACCCGCACGCCGTCTATCGGGCGGCCTGGCGAGGAATCGGTGCCATGACTGCCGAGTTCACCTTCATCCTCCAGTCCGTCCGCGGCCAGCTCGCGGTCGCGGATGTCACCGGCGACGCGGACTATGCCACCGCCCCGGTCCTGCGCAAACGCGGCCAGGCCGCCATCGACTCCGGGCATCCGGTGCTGGTGCTGGACCTGTCCGGCGTCGGCGAGGTCGACTCCTCAACCCTGGGCGCCCTGCGGCACCATGCCCGCGCCGCAGGCGGGACACTGGCCCTGGCCGCCGTTCCCGAACGCCTGGCCCGCATGCTGGCCCTGACCGGTGCGGAGACAGTCCTGCCGGTCCACCCCACCGTCGGCGAGGCCGTCACCGCCCTCAGCGCCTCCGTTGCCGGAGGGACCGGTGGCGGCGATGACGGTCCCGAGAGGGTGGGTGACGTCGGTGCCGGACGCTCGGAGTGAACTGGAAGTCCGGCGGGACCGGACTCGCTGTGGCGGTGGCCGGGCCGGTGAGGGACCGGGCGGAGGCGGACGTGCGGTCGGCGGCCGAAGGCGCGGATTTTTGCTGGTTGACAAAAGAAGAGGAATGGCGTGACGGACCGGGACGGTGGCAGTCGGCGTATGCTGACCGGCTTGCTGGAGGCCAGCCACCTGATACCGCTGGAGTCGGTACCGGATACGGTGGCCGCACACGCGGCGGCCGCGGGTTTCGACGGTGTGCTGATCTACCTGGCCGACCTGCAGCGGAGCGTGCTGCGTCTGCTGGACGCAGCCGGCCCGGACGCCGAACAAAAGGGAGGGGCCGACGGCGCGGCAGAGCTGAAGATCGAAGGCACCGTGCCCGGACGGGCCTACCAGTACGGCCAGATCCTGCCCGCCTCCCAAGAACGCCACGACGGGCATCTGCGGTGGCTTGTGGTGGGTCGAGGTGAGTTGACGGGTGCCGCCTGGGAGCGGATAGCGCCGCTGCTGTCAGGAGCGGACGGCCAGGGGCGGTCGTGGCGGGATCACCGGCAGGTGATCAACGGAGTGCTGTGGCGGCTGCGGACCGGGGCGCCGTGGCGGGACCTGCCCCAGCGCTACGGTCCCTGGCAGACCGTCTACGAGCGGTTCGCCCGCTGGGAGGCCGACGGCACCTGGGCCCGCCTGCTGGAGCACGTGCAGGTCCGCGACGACGCGGTGGGCCAGGTGGCGTGGACGGTGTCGGTGGACTCCACCATCAACCGCGCCCACCAGCACGCCGCCGGCGCCCGCAAAAGGGGGCGACGCGCGGGGACGAACCGGAAGATCCGGCATCTGCGGCGCACCGCCAGGCGCTGGGGCGCTCCCGGGGCGGGCTGAGCACCAAGGTGCACCTGGCCGTCGACGGCCGCGGCCTGCCGCTGGCCATCGTGCTCACCCCCGGCCATGCCGGTGATGCCCCGGCCTTCACCGAGGTCCTGGAGACCATCCGCGTCCCCCGGACCGGGCGGGGACGGCCGCGCACCCGGCCCGAGCACATCGTGACGGACAAGGCCTACTCCTCCCGCGCGATCCGGAGCTGGTGCCGACGGCGCGGCATCGGCGTCACCCTCCCCGAACGCGCCGATCAGGTAGCCGGCCGGCAGCGCCGGGGCTCGGCCGACGGCCGGCCACCGGCCTTCGACCGCGAGGTCTACCAGGGCCGCAATGTGGTCGAGCGGTGCTTCAACCGGCTCAAGCAGTTCCGCGCCATCGCCACCCGCTTCGACAAGCTCGCCGCCCGCTACCGAGCCGGGCTCCACCTCGCCACGCTGATCCTGTGGCTCCGCGAACCACCGAATTAATCTTTACCAGACACGACCCAGTGCTGCTGAAATTCCGCAGCCTTCTCCCGGTGTATGCGCCCCTGAACCCGAACGGTCTGAACGTCAACGGCAGTTCGTCTGCGGCCTGCATTTCTTTCAGCGAATTGAATTCCACGGAATGCTCCTGTTCCTGAGTAACAGACCAGGATGCCATCGCTCTCTGCGGCTTCCGCCTGTCCGGCACGTGTCCGCCCCTCCGTGAGGCAGTTCGCCTGGGGCAGACAGGAAAGAACCGCGAAAGACTGGCCAACGGGGTAGGGGCATGCCAACCTAGACGACCTTCCCGGAAAACCCAGGTCAGAGAGGTGATCGCTTGTGACTGTGGCTCCCGTGAACCTCGCATTCTCTACCACCGTCGGGGCTCTGCGGCTGTGTGAGTGGCGGCTCGGCCCAGGCCAGCCGACTCTCGTGCTCGATCAGTTCAGCGAGCAGGACTTCAACCTGGTCGTGGACGACCGAGCCGACGTGCACGTCAATTCCAAGGACGGTCGCTTCTATCTCGGCTGGTTTCCGCTCGGCCGCCCCGGCGCCAGTGGGGAGGGCTGGAAGATCGCCGTCACCGGAACGGCCAAGGAGCCCGGATACCACATCTCCTTCGACACCGAGACGCCGGCCGATATCGTCGCCGCCGCCGTAGCGCGCGTGCTGGAGACCTCCCGGCGCGTGTGACATCAAAAGCTCGAATCGGAGGGCCACCGGAGACTGCTTTCCTCCCCGGTTCATCGACGACGCTACAGCCCGCCATCTCCAATCACTTTCCCCGCGTAAGGAGGCTGTCCGTGGCGTACACGGAGATGACCGTCGGCGATCTCATCGACTGCTTGTCCGCCTGCGACCGTAACGCTCCGGTGCGGCAGGCGATGAATCCGTTCTTCCCGATGGCGCACCGCCTCGAACAGGTCGTCCAGGCCACGGACGAGACCGGGCGGCCTGTCGTCTACCTCGCTGAGGGCCGGGACGCGGGCACGCAGCTCGGTCATCTGCCGCCCGAGGTCGCCGTAAAGCTGGCCTGGCAGGCTCCCGTCCAGGCGCCCCCGCCCCGCCCCCGCCGCACCGCCGGCGGCCAGTAGACCCGCACCCAGCCGTTGGAGACGCCCCTGAACCCCGACTTCCCGCTCGACCCACCCACCCCGAACGGCCCCCGGCCCGCGTACTGGGTCGGCCCTCGCCACCTGGCCGGTGACGACGGACTCCTCTACGAGGTTGTCGCCGAAACGCTCGCCGGCCTCGGCTGGACGAGCCTGACGATCGTCCGCGGACGGCAGCAGCCGGACGAGGCACCGGAGGACCGCCAAGTCCTGCGCAGTACCGTCCTGCACATCAGCCCCGACACCCTCCGATGGGCCCAGTGGGTTCTGCCCGACGAGCCGTTCCGCCTGGGGAATCTGCCGATCGCCTGGCACGTCTCCGCCCGTGCAGACACCAGCAGCCCGCTCGCCCAGTGGTCGGCCTACTTCACCCCCGACATCCCCGGAGAGATCCTGGTGGACTTCCTCGTCGCGCTCAATGCCCGCGAGCAGCCCGCCGCGCCGCTCACCGGGCCCGAGCCGGTTCTCGATGCCGTCACCGCGCACGGTTGGCTGCGTGACATCGACCAGCCCGACGCGGGAGCGATGGACCCGACCTTCACCTCCCACCTCAGCCTCGGCGAGGTACCGCCCCTCATCCAGGACGCCGACCCGCGCACCCTGGTGGCCGAGGCCGATGAGACGGGACTTGCTGGGTGGCAGGCATGGGCCGAGCCAGTGCTGGGCGCGCAGTGCTTGTGGGCCGCGTCCTTCTCGGCCAGTGCGCCGCACGACCTCGTCGCGGTGTTTGCCGCCTCGCTCAGCTCTACCGCACCGGTTCTGCGGCGGGTGCTGCCCGAGAGCACGCGGGACCGGCTCCTGCGCACCCCGGCCAGCTGATGGCCAACGCCTTCCTCGACCCGATGCACGAAGCCCGGCCTCTTCGATCGAAGAGGCTGGGCTTCATGCTGCTCCGGCTTCTCGGAGCTCGCAGAACCCGCGCCTGCTGACAGAGCGCGGCGGCGCCCCGACCCGTCGCTTCTGATGGGTCGGGGAGCCGCTGGAAGGTGCGTCAGCGGGCCGCCGTCGCCTTGGTGAGGGCCTTGCCGAGGTGCCGGTCGACGAGGGCCGGCGAGCCGGAGACGATCAGCAGCACGTTTCCGTCGCGGATCGCGGTCTGCTTCACCACGGTGCCCTGGCCGCCGGCGGAGAAGGTCAGCAGCTGACTCCACCGCTCGTCGCCGAGCTGAGGTGCGGTCACCTGCTGTGTAGTGATGTCGATCGCGGTGCTGCCGACGAGGACCTGGTACTCCGGGCAGCCGGTCATGGCGTCGAAGATGCGGCTGGTGCCGTCGGAGAGCTTGGCGACGGTGTCGCTGTACAGCTCCTCGGAGATCTCCGAGTTGCTGCTGCCGGTGTAGGTGAAGGCCACCTTCGCCTGGCGGGGGAAGTCGAGGGATCCGCCCGTGACCGCGCCGCCGCCCAGGTCGTTCAGCGCGGGGCAGCCGAGGACGGTGACGTCGTCGTGCTGGGAGGGGCGCTCGGGCTTGCGGGTGTAGCCGGTGCCGAGGTCGCTCTCGTCGAGCAGGCGGGCCTCCAGCGCGGCCGACGACAGCGGAGTGCCGTTCTGGCCGACGTTGGCCGGCTGCGTGGCAGGGGCGGGGGATGAGGTGGCGGGCTTCGCCTCGTTGGAGTCGGTGGAGCAGGCGGGCAGGGCGAGGACGGCGATGGCGGTGAGGCCGAGAGCGGTGGTGGTGACGCGAACGCGCATGGCGGAGCTGACCCCTTTGCTGCTGGACAACGGTTGGGCAGTGCGGGCCCGTAGGCCCGGTGGGGTCGTAGGGATGGCGGTCAGTGGCCGAGGTGCCGCAGGCAGTCCTCGAACGTGGTGTGGTGCGCGTCCGCCGGGCCGGCGTGCCGGTTGTACCAGGCGGTGTCGAGCCGCGCCTCGTGCTGCTGGTGCCCGGTGCGGCAGCGCAGCCAGATCTGGTCGCGGGTGGAGAGGATGAGCCAGTCGCGGTACGCGCCGCAGCCGGCGCAGGCGACGACCTCGCCGTCCAGGACGATCGGCCACGGCCAAGGCATCATCCGGCCATCGAGCTGGTCATGGCTGGGGACACGCAGCTCTGGTGGAAGGAGGTCGTCCACCATCGGTGCCGGCTCGGCGGGCTGCTGCGCGGCCCGCATCCGTTCGACCTCCGGCGGCGTCTGGCCGGCCACCCGCATGTACGCCTCATGGCTGTGGCGCTCCAGCTCGCTGGGCTCCGCTGCCCGCCGACGGCGTATCCGGTGAAACACCCTGGCGTCCTCCCTCGTCTCGTCCTGCACGCGTCATGATCGTGTCGCGAGTCCTCGCCCTGCTTCAATTCACAAAGTCCACAGTCACGACCGTCCGCGCCGGGGCCCGGGTCGGCCCGGTGTCCGTCGCTGCCCGGCACGGTGCGCCGAGCGCTCCGGTCTCTGACCGTCGGGCACCATGCCGGTTGTGTCCGCGGGCAAGCCTGCGGCCCGGCGCAGCCGCCACACCAGGACGTCACTCACGGATTCCGCCGTGCCGAGTTCCCGCCGCCCAGCGGCCTCGGCGAGCAGTGTGGTCGGGTTGTGGCCAGCGGCTTCGGCGTCGGTGAGGGTGGCGGCGAGCGCATACCAGCCGGGCTCGGCGAGAACCTGCTCGGCCAGTTCCGGCAACACCTCACGCAGCACTGCCGCCCGCTGCTGGAGCAGGGAGAGTCCTAGGCGTCTGCCGCGCTGGTGGAGAGCACCGAGGGGCTGGGTGGCGGCGGCCTGGTAGGCGGCGCGCAGGTGCTCGGCAGCCTGACGCGCGGCGGCAGCCTGCTGGGCGTGACCCTTCCTGGCGTGCCAGTGGGCGGCGGCAGCGATGAGGAAGAACAGCATGTCGATCGCCATCGCGGTCGTCGCGCCGTCTTCGCCGCGGCCGAGGGCCGGGCCGCTGCGGACGAGGTCGCGGGCGGCCTGCCGCAGCGCCCGGTCGTGCCCGCGTTCGGCACGGACATGGGACCGAGAGGCACGCTCGAACTCCCATGCTGCTTCCCGTAGTCCGCGGCGGGTGTGGGCGGCAGAGGTCTTCGCCAGTGCGTCCAGGACCTCGCCTGTGGCGGCGATGTACGCGGCGGCGACCGCGTCCTCGGCGTGCTCGATGGCCAGTACCGCCGTCCACGCGGCCGACGCGGCCTGCCGGCGGGCGGCGGCCGGGTCGCCCGGTGCCGGACGCGAGGTTGGCTCCGCTGCGGCGAGGCCCTGACCGGGGGCGTCGGCGGACCAGCGCTCCCGGACCCGGGGCAGGGACAGGTCCGGAGCGAGGCGAGCGCCGGGGTAGAACACCGGTTCGTTGTCCTTGTTGCGGTCGTCGGGCAGGGCGACTTTGTAGCCGAGCAGGTCACCGGAGGGCGCGGCGCGCTTACGGATCAGCAGGCCGGCGGCGGCCAGCCGGTCGAAGAACTCCTCCTCGCTCGTCGCGCCGGCCACCGCGCGCCGGACGGTCTCGCGCAGTTCCTCTCGCGCGGTTCTTTCCCGGCCCTGGCGCTCGGCCTTGTGGCGCTCGGCGCTGGTCGGGCGCTGGGCAGCGGTCCCATCACCGGGCGCGACCTGGTGCAGGCCGAGCTCCTTCTCGATCAGACGGCATTCGGCCTGGGCACGCTTGCCGGAGCGGAAGTCGTCGGGGCGGCTGCCATCCTCACAGACCAGGGTGGCGACGATGTGGATGTGATCATCGGCGTGGAGGACGGCGGCCCAGCGACAGCCGGGCTGGCCGCCACCGGGGTCGATACCGGTAGCGGCCACAACGCGTCGGGCGATGTCGCCCCACTCCTCGTCGGTGAGAACCCGGTCGTCGGCGGTCGCGCGCACGGAGGTGTGCCAGACGTGCTTGGTCGGTCGCGCATGCTTCGGCAGTGCCTGGACGGGCTGATCGAGGAGCTGCTGAAGATCTTTGAGGGTGGCCTTCGGATCGCGGCCGGGGTCGGGGCACATGCCGTCGAAGGACGCCACGAGGTGGGGGTCGATGTGCTCCTCGTGCTTGCCCGGCCCGTAGAGGTAGGCGAGCAGACCGATCGTCCGGGAGCCGGACTTGTTGACGCTGGGGATCATGAGGCACGCTGCTCGATCAACCGCGAGGAGGCTTCATGGACGCTCTCGGCGGCGCGCCGGACGGCGGCGACTGCTGCTTCGAGCTGTGGGGCCTCGGCACCTGAGTTGAGGGCCTTTACCGCCTGGTTGAGGTTGCTGCCGGCCCAGCCGAGCCTACGGCGGGTGTCGAACAAGGCTGTAATCACTTCGCGTTCATCGGCGATCTCCGCGCTCGTGCGGTCAAGGTCGCGGGCGGCGGCGAGGGCGGAACGGGCGAGGAACCCGGCGACGGACAGGTTGCACCGGGCGGCGGCGGACTTGATCAGGGCGAACTCTTCGTCGTTGAGGCGGGTCGCAGGCTGGTGCAGGCGCTTCTTCTCGCGAGGCTGACGCGGACGCTGGCGGGCGCGGGCAGTGCGCTTACGGCGGCTGCGACGCTCGGTCGGCTTCTCCTCCTGCTCCGGCTTCGATCCGCCCCCGGTCGAAGCCTCCAGGACCTGCGCCCCCCGGTGCAGGTCTTCGCCCGCCCCTCCGGGGGCGGGCTCGGCGGAAGCTATGCTTCCGCCCCAACTTGCTCGCTCCGGGACCGAGTTGAGGTCAGGAGCAGGTTCCGGGGCGGCGCCGTTCTCGTTGGAATTGGTCATCGGGTGCGGGGCCTCGTGGAGCGGACGCAGTGCTGGATGGCGGCGGCCAGCTTGACGACATCGGCCGGCCCCGCGAGGACGTGGACGGGACTGTCGGGGGCGTGCTGGACGAGCCACTGGCCGCTCGGGGCGAGGACTGCGGCGTGCAGGAACCGCTGGCGGAACAAGACCTCCGCCCACGCGATGGCCTCGATGGTCGTGGGCGTGGAGGAACAGGCGGGACGGGGAATCATGGGTTGCCTCCTGGAGCGGGGCGGTGGCCCGGCCGTGAGCCGGGCCACCTGTAGCGATTAGGGGATTTGAGCTGCCGTTTTGCCGGTCAGCCGCACTCGGGGCAGCGCCCGACGTGGCCGGTCAGCGCTCTCGCCATTCGCGCCTTCGTCGATGCTGCGTGCTTTGCGCTGGACTTCGCCGACGGCTTGCCGGCATGCCGCTCGGAGTGGGCGTTCAGGAACGTGATCTCGCGCTCGTACTCCTCGCGGATGACCGTGAAGCGGCGGCAGGTCTTCATCGGGCGGTACTCCTTGTTCTCGTGGTGTTTGCCTCGCTCCGCAGCTGTGCGAGGACGAGGCTCAGCCGGTCGTTCCGGCCGCCCTTGAGGCCCTCCCGTCTGAGGATCTCCCGCAGTTGGACGCGAGTGATGGCGGCGTTGCCGTCCCGGGCGAGCAGGGCGGGGACGTGGGGGCGGACCTGCTTGACGAGGTCCTCCACGGATTGCTCCGGCTCGCGCGGCGGACGCGGTGTCTGAGGGGTGCGGGACCGGCCACCGGACTTGCTGCTCTTGAACCTCGTGGTCGGCTTCCGCCGGAGGGGGACCTTGCGTCCCCGGTCCCCGGTGGGGGTGGTCCCCGTGTCGGTGTCGCTCGGTCCCCGGTCCCCGGTGGGGGTGGTCCCCGTGTCGGTGTCGCTCGGTCCCCGGTCCCCGGTGGGGGTGGTCCCCGTGTCGGTGTCGCTCGGTCCCCGGTCCCCGGTGGGGTCGGTCCCCGACTCGGCGCCCCTCGGTCCCCGATGCGACTCAGGGCTCTGAGCAGGGGCTCCAGCCGTAAGCTGCCCGTTGGCCATGTAGCTGTCGGTCCCCGTGATTCGGTCCCCGACCCCCGCATCCCGGTCCCTGGTCCCCGGTTCGGTTCCCGTGTCTCGGTCCCCGGTTCTGGGGACCTTGTACGGTCCCCGGTCCTCAGTGGCTTCGGACGTGACGCGGGGACCGTCGGTGGCGGTCGTGGTGCTTCGGCCGGTCGGTGCGGGGACCGTGGCGGTCCCGTCGTGGTCGTGATGTGGGGACCAGGGGGAGGGCAGGGGGACCGTGGCGAGCGCGAGTGCGTGTCGGCGGGCGGCGAGCTGGTCGAGCAGTTCGGCGCGCTGTGCGGGGTCTGTGCCGACCGAGGCTTTCCCGATCGCCTTCGACAGCCGGCGTGTGAGGCGCCGACCGCGCCAGTTCCGTTGCTGCTTCGGGGTGCGCTCCGCGAGGCGGGCGGCGAGGGCGACGGCGCGGGCGGTGGCGCGGTCACGGGTGATCTGCGCGGCGTCGCGGTCCCGCGCGGCGATGCCCAGTCGGGACAGCAGCCGCTCGCGTGCCTCCCGCCCGAGGGTGGCGATCAGGCCGTGGGAAGCGGCTCCGGGAGTACGCAGGCGCAGCTCGATGCCCATGGCGAGGTGCCAGAGCATCGCCGCCATGATCGGCCCGACGAAGGCGCGGACCGTGCCGCCGACCGGACCGCTCTCGGCATAGGCGGGGATCACCTGTACGCCGGTGATGACCCAGACCAGAGTTCCCGGCAGCCCCGGAGCTCCCTGGGTCGCCAGGTTCTGCCGGGCCATCAGGGCCGTCGCGAAGAGTGCCAGCTCGGCGGCGCCGAACATCGCGGCGCGCTCGGCGGTGCCGGCCATGTCGAGGTAGTCGGCGGCGAAGCGCCAGCTGGTGTCGGCACTGTAGGCGGTGCAGCCGAGCGCGGCGACGGCTGCGACCTTGACCGCCGGGCTGCCGGGGCGTTTCCGCAGGAGCTTCCCGCGCCGCCGGATCGCCCAGCCGGTCAGGGCCAGGGCCGCGGCGGCGACGAGGGCACCGGCGGTGAGGAGGAGGGGCAGGTCCGGGGCGGCACCGAAAGACAGGAGGTGGGTCATGCGGCCTTTCCGAGAGGGGCGGTCGCGGAGGTCGACTTCGCCGGGCGGGGCGCCGGTGGCTTTGTGTCGGGGCTGCTTGCCGAGGTCGCCTGCTTCTTCTTTTTGTTCTTGTTCTTGCGCCTCGGCACGCCGAAGTTCCGGTCGCGGTCGAAGACCTTGTTGGCCGCCTGCCGCAGCAGGTCGCGCGCGTGCTTGTGGCTGATCTGGAGGGCGCAGGCGAGCCGGTCGGCGCGCCAGCCCCGTACGTAGGCGTGGTCGATGACGACCTGGCGCTCGGCCTCGGTCAGGTGCACGTCGCGGCCATTGAAGAACGCGACCACGCGGTCGTAGTCGAGGCGCTGGGGCAGGCCGTCGTGCCAGGGGCGCCGTTCGGCCTCGGTCAGCCCGCCCCAGATGCCCTCCCGCAGGACGTTCTCCAGCGCGAAGTCGAGGCAGTCGCGGCGGACCGGGCACAGGCCACACAGCTCCTTCGCCTCGGCGATGGCCTCGTAGTCGCGGGGGAGCGGGAAGAAGACGGCGTCGGCGTCCTCGGGGTCCATGCCGTGGCACACGCCGTACGTGTGCCAGCTGGTGTCGCCGATGGCTCGCAGGCCGGTGGCCGGCGCGTCGTGGGTGGTGATGTGACGCAAGGTGCTCTCCGGTGTGCTGCCGCACCGGCCGGTCACGGTCGGCGGCCGGCGGGTGCGGGTTCTGGTGCGGGCCGCGGCGCGGAGCGGGTGCCGCGGCCCGGCGGGACGGGGACGAGGCGAGCCGGTCAGGCGATCGCGGTTCGCGGGGTCTGCCGGGCCGCCGCGAGGTCGAAGCGGCCGGGGTGCGGGGTGGCGCGGGGTGCGCTGCCGCGCGCACTGCCGTCGGGGCCGACCCGTCGGCGACGGCACGGCTCTCCCACTCGTGCGTGGCACCACTCGCAGCGCACCGACAGGGCGTCGGGCCGCCCCTGGGCGATGGCCGCCTCGCGAGCCGCCCGGGTGGGCCGGTAGGGCGCGAGGGCGGCCCGGGCCTCCGCAGGGATGCAGGAGCCGATCTGCCGCAGCCTCTCCTCCAGGTCGGGACTGACCCGGCCGCCGGTGATCTGCCGGTGGTGTGCGGGCTCGGCGTTCCCCGAGGCCACGGCGCGCCGGGTGCTGACCAGCTCGGCGGTCCAGGCTGCCTGGTCGTCCGGGTCGGCCGCCGGGGGCGGGTCGGTGTGCCGCTGCAGGCGGTCGCGCCGGTAGGCCTCCCACGGGCGGGCGACGTCCGCGGGCAGGATCTGATACGGCGAGACCCGGATGTGCTCCCGGGCGGCGACACGGGCGTCCCAGCCGTGCGGTGTGGCCATGGGCACGTCCGCGAGCAGCTCGTGCCACTGGGCGAGCTGGTCGCGGGCCTCGCCCTGGTCGGTGCGGATGGTGCGGGGGTCGAGTCGGCCGATGTAGGCCAGCAGGGCGGCGGTCTCGCGGCGGTCCACGGCTACTCCTCCGTTCCGGTCGGCTCGTCGAGGGCGGCGAGGAGCGCCGCGGTGTGGGCCTCGGCGCGGGTCATCCCGCCGGCGGGGGCGGGTCCGCCCTTGCCGGGCAGGGCGTAGAGGTGAGGGCGGGCCGGAGGGTGTTCCCGGGCGATCCAGGAGCGCCAGTCCGCTGCCCAGGCGTCGGCGGGGCGGGGCCCGCGGTCGGCCCGGTGGGCGCGCCACTTCGCGTCGGCGGCGGCCAGGCCGTCCTCGCCGAGGCGGTCGAGGTGGCCCTGTCGGCGGGCCCAGGCTTGGGTGGCGGGGTCGATCCGCCAGTCGTGGGCCGAGGTGACGGCGGCACCACCACTGCTGCCTTTACGGTTCACCTTCGGTTCTCTACGGTTCTGGGGGTCGGATTCCGTACCCCGCCGGGGCCGGATTCCGGCACGGTGAGGGGTCGGATCCCGTCGTGAGGTGCCGGGTTCCGTACCGGTCGGATTCCGCCGGGAGGGCGCGGATTCCCCGCCCTCCCTGGGCCAGATCCCGTACCGCCGGAGCCTGGTCTCGTCCAGCTCGGGCACCGGATCCGAGTCCGTCGGCGGTTCGACGTACGCGTCCGGATCCTCTCGCCGGGCCTCCGCGACCTTGGCCAGCCATGCGGCTGCCCGCGGCAGGCGGTAGACGGTGGCGCGCTGCGGCCCCTGCAGGTGGTCCAGCACCTGGAGTTCACCACTCCCGGTGAGAGCGGCGAGCGCGTCGCGTACCGCCGTCCGGCTCGCGTTCGTGCGCTCGACCAGGCTTGTGTGGGAGGCCCAGGCGGCGCACTGCTCGTCCGGTACGCGGTCGGCGATCGACAGCAGGACCAGACGCGCGGTGCCCTTGCTGGAGCTGCGCTCCCACACCCACTCTCGGGCGCTGACGCTCATCGGCTGCTCCCGTCCGCCGGGTGGGAGGCGCGCACCGGCGCGGTGGCTGGAGCACTGTGATGCCGTCGGCGGGCGGGATCAGAGAGGCGGGCGGCTGCCGCGCAGGCCGGACCGTCGGGCCTTTTGCGCAGGACGGAGCGCATGCGAGAATCTCCCTTGGTGTTGCCACGCTGAGACGCCCCCTGGAAGGGATCAGCGTGGTGATGGTGGCGATCTCCGCCCTTGCCGGGGCGGGTTGTGCCGTTCAAGCGTCCGGCGTCCGGGAGTTGCCGCTCTCGGGCGCCGTCGCTGTACGCGGGCCTACGGGGCCCGGGGTGTGCGCATGCCGCTGTTCCTCACGCTCGTCGTGGCGGGCGGGCTGCCCGAGGGACGACGAACATACGCACGGCCCCGCGCCAAGATCCAGACTTGGTTCAACAGCCTTCTACAACTCGTAAGACCGAGCGTGCTGGTCCTGTGGGCCGAGTCGCGCCGCAGTGGGACCGGTCAACAGCACGAGCAGACGCTAGGCCCGCACCCATGCGCGGTGGAGACGGGGGAAGCAGGCGCACAGCCTCGTCCGGCAATGGCGTCCAGCAGCGTGGCACTTCGTCTCCCCTCATGTCTTCCGTCCGGGCACGACAGGGCGGCCCTCTACGCTTGCACTGTTTACACCTGTGGACAGCGCAGGGTGATCGTAAGCTGAGAGCGCTGCACTCTGTCAACTGAAGAGAACGGAACGAGAGGGGTGTTTCGTGTATCGTCCACACCTGTAGACGTTGCGAGTAAAGGCGGACCGTCGGTTCCAGGCGAAGGGAGGTCAGCCGGTGGGTGGCGAAGTGAGCGAGGAAGGGCGCGCCCTGGCGGAGAAGGTCGACCGCCTCTTCAGGGTGGTTCATCCCGAGGGGCGGGGTCCGTACTCCTTGCGCGAGGTGGCGCGGGGTATCGCCGACATGGGCGGCCCGACCATGTCGCCCAGCTTCCTCCATCAGTTGCGGAACGGGCAGCGGGACAACCCGGGTATCAAGTACCTCAAGGCGATTGCCGACTTCTTCGGCGTCCCTCCCTCCTACTTCTTCGATGGCGAGGAGGGGCGGCGTGTCGATGCGGAGCTGTCCCTGCTGGAGTCGATGCGCGACAACCAGGTGCGCTCCGTGGCGCTGCGGGCCTCAGGGCTCTCCTCGGAGACACTGCGGACGGTCCAGGCGTTCATTGAGCGCGCGCGGGAGCTCGAAGGGTTGAACGAGAACGGTCAATCCCGCGAGGAAGTGTGACCCTTGCCACGCTGGCGTAGTTCCCCGCCCTTCGCCAATCGGGACACTTCACGCCCGGCCGGTTCCGCTCGGGGGGCCTTGCGAAGCGCTCCGTGCTTTCTGCCGTAACCGAGAGTGCTGATCATGAAAACCCTGACTGCTTTGTGAATTGATCAAGGAATCGGGTCGCCTATCGTTACCTGTGTGGTGCATGAAACGATGCATCGTGTAGAAAACAGGTCATGAAGGTCCGGGAGAGAACCATTGCGTCTGCGGCGACGACTCCAGAGACCCTTCCGCCGACGCCGGCGTCAGGAGAACCCCGACCCTCTGGACGGGATCAAGATTCCCTCCCCCTTCGACATCCGGAAGTTCTGCGATGCCGTCGCGCAACATCGCGGGCGCCGTCTCCAGGTACAAGCGGCTGAAGGGGTAGCCGGAGCGGATGATGAACTGTGCGGCCTGTGGGTGGCACTCGACAACGCCGACTACATTTTCTACGAGGCGTCGACCTCTCCACTGCATCGCGACCACATCATCCTGCACGAGATCAGCCACATGCTGCTCGGGCACACCACCGCGACCGGTACGGACCCCGGCGCCGACCTGACCGGACTCTTCACCAGCATCGACCCCCGTACCGTCCGCAACGTACTGGGCCGCGCCAACTTCAGCAGCCCACAGGAACGGGAAGCCGAACAACTCGCCACCCGCATTGCCAAAGCGGCCAAACTGCAGTCCATGGCAGAGGACCGCGCCCCCGAACTCGACCGCCTTGACGCGGCGTTGCGCGGTGAGGAAATCTGATGGATTCGTTTGAGGCGGTCGTAGCAGTCCTGCTGTGGATTACCACCGGGTGGCGTGCCACCAAGGTTTGGCGGAAAGGCCAGGACCGAACCCTGTGGTGGACTTTCTTCGGCCTGGCCATGATGATGACATTGCGCCTGCCGGCAGGGCGGGCACTGGACCAGCTGACCGAAGTCACCGATCTCTCCTACCTGTTGAAGCATCTCTTCGGCGGAGTGCTCTCGTCGGCTGCCTTGCTGGCGTTCCTGCGCAGGGTGTCCGGACAACAGGGCGGCAGTCCTGTGGCGAAGCGGATGCGTGTCATTCTCCCCTTTGTCACCGCAGCCGCCATGGCGGTGCTTTTCTTCGCCGAGCTTCAGCCGTACGAGACCAGGGCGATATTCCAGGACCCCACGGCCCGGTTGGCACTCCTCGCCTACACTGCCGTGTTCCTCGGCTTCCTCAGTGCCTCGCTGCTGAGCGGCATGCGGGTCTGCTGGCGCTGGGGACGCGACTCCAGTGACGGTGCCCTCAGCTGGGGGCTTCGCGTCATCGGTGCCGGGTTGGCCGCCGGAGTGGTCTACGCCCTGACCCGCATCGCGGCGCTCGTCGCCCACATGACCGGGGACGGAATCCTCCCCGGAGACCTCGACGACTACGTGAGCACCTACCTGCTCATGGCCGCCCTCCTCCTCATCGTCGTCGGCAGCAGCCTCCCAGTGCTCGGCAAGCTGCGCACCTGGCGAGCCGAGCGGCGCGCATTGCTGCGCCTTCACCCCCTGTGGTGTGCTCTCACCGAGGCCACCCCCTCCGTGCGCCTCGATCCCCCGCGCGGCCTGGCCACCGAACGACTCGACCCTCGCAACGTGCACGGCCGTCTCTACCGCCGCACCATCGAGATCCGCGACGCCGCCCTCGCCCTCAGCGACTACGCGCCCGCCGACATCCGGGAACGAGCCAGGCAGCACGTCGAGGCCCGAGGGCTCGCCGAATCTCGGGCCACTGTCACCACTGAAGCCTGCTGGCTCGCCGCCGCTCGCCGCTCCAAGCTGCGCGGTGATACCCCCGGCTCGAACACGGAGCACCAGCCGACCAGAGGCGGCGGGGACCTGCGCAGCGAGATCTCAGCACTCACCCAGCTGTCCGACGCCTACCACTCCGACCTCGTCCGAGACATCGCGGACGCCTGCGACCGCCTGCCGGAGAAACAGACATGAGCACCTTCACCGCACCCCCGACCCCCACCTACGCCGAGGCCACTCCCCGAGTGAAGGCGGCCAAGGTGATCACGGACGCTCTGGCGCCGGGCCACCTCGTCATCGCCCTGCTCCTGCTCATCGGCTGGCACAGCACAGGCAGTCTCGTTGGGGTGGGCTGGGGGCTGTTCGCCGCCTTCTTCTGCGGCATCATCCCTCTTGTGATCATCCGGCTCGGCGTACGCCGAGGGAAGCTCACCGACAAGCACATCCGGGTGCGCCGACAGCGCATCGCGCCCTTGGCGGCCACTCTTGGCTCGGTCGTCACCGGCATCGTGCTGCTCGATGTCCTCAACGCGCCCCGCGAGGTCTTCGCCCTGGTCATCGCCATGCTTGTCGGCTTGGCCAGCAGCCTGGCGGTGACGGTGTGGTGGCAGATCTCCGTACACAATGCTGTCGCCGGCGGCACGGTGATGATCCTGCTCCTGGCCTACGGTCAGGTGCTGCTCCCCGCGGTAGCGCTGGTCGTGGCCATCGGCTGGTCCCGCCGCGTACTGAAGGCACACACCGTGGCTCAGCTCGTCTGCGGAACCGCCCTCGGCTCCGTCGCCGCCCTCGTCTTCGCACTTCTCAGGTGATTACCAAAGGCCGGGAGAGGTTCACCAGGTGCTGCCCACCGGTTAGCCCGGACAGCCCCTGGTGATCCAAACCGAACACCTTGCGCCGATCCCGAGTGCGACGACCGCGCCCGCCGCCGCTCCGAGCGCCGCATCAAGGCGCTACTGAACGTTACCTCTGCTCATGATCACGCAGGAATGCTCGATCGGTGCTCATGATCACGCGGAAGTGCTCGCGAAACTGCGGAACCTACACGGGTACGGGAGTGCCGGTGAGGTGCTCGGCCCAGCGGGCGATGAGCGGGGCGAGTCCGGGGTGGACGCCTCTGCTGCAGGCCTGCAGGAGCTGGCCGAGTGCGACGAGTTCCCCGGCGCGGCCGGCAGCCGTGCCGAGGACGTGGGCGAACTGGTGGCGGATCCGCGCTGCGGTCGCGGGCGCGGTCAGGGAGTAGGCGTGAAGTAGCCCCAGGTCGTAGCCGACGGGCAGGCGCCCCCAGTTCTCCCAGTCGAGCAGGACCAGGGGCGCGTGGGTGAGGTTCGCCCAGTGAAGGTCTCCGTGGCCGGTGGTGTAGGCGTGGATCTGGATGGGGTCGATGCCGAGGAAGCGGCGGAAGTTGTTGTCGATCCACCGCTGCCGTACCGCCTCCCGATCGGTGGGCACCGTGGCGAGCGTCTCCAGTGCGGTGCGCAGATCCGCCCACCACGCGTCAGGAAGGGCGACATCCCGGGCGAGCACCGGCGTTCCACTCGTCACCGGGGGCACGCTGACGTATTCGGTGAGCTCGGCACGGTAGGCGGAGCCGTCGGCCTTCCAGTCAAGCAGGCCGCGCAGCCGCGGCCGGGGCACCGACCGGGGCACGAGCGCGTCCGCCAAGGCGGTGCCCTCCCACAGCCGCCCGCCCTGCTTCGCGACCGGTGCGGCCACGACACGCAGCCAGCAGCTCCCGGCCCGCCGGCTGAGGGTGCGGCCCTGCCAGCCCCATACTTCCGGACCGGACGCGGTCACCTGGAGGCTGCGTGCCGCGGCGGCGTGAGCGTCCCGCATCCGCGTCTGCTCGTCACGTGCTGGCGGCGCGGCGAAGACCGCCGCCGGTGCTGGTCCGCCCGTCACATGCCCTCCCCGGAAGCGGTCCGTGCTTCGACCCGGTCAACGGGGGAGGGCAGGAGGGTGTTACGGCCGGGCCACTGCACCACAATGCGGCAGAGGGCTTTGTCCACCACGTCGCCGGGAGGAAGCCGGTGGTCCGGCGTTCCGGCGGGGTGCACGGTCACGGCCGGATCGGTGCTCCTGCCGCCGTCGCCGCGTACGTCCCGGTGCCAGGCCCTGACCGCATCCGCCAGCTTCTCGCCGAGAGCGGGTCCCTGGTCACCGAAAGCGTGGACGTACCACTCCCATTCACGCTCTTCGCGAATCTCGCTGTGCCGGGTCTGCACATAGGTGAGGTAGGCGAGCGAGGCGCCGCCGAGGACAGCCGGCGCGTCCGAGCCGGTGGTGATCTGGACGACCGAGCTCTCCTGGTCGGCGGTGACTGCCAGGCGGCAGAATCCGGGCACCGTCGTCGCCGTGTAAAGCTGTAGCGACCCGAAGTAGAAGCCCTGGCCCATGGTGACGCCAGTGGCGATCTCGTGCCGCCGTCCGCGCAGCGCCTCCTCCAGGCCCTCGACGTTTCCGGCGGGGCCGTCCTCGAAGCGGAGCTGCAATTGACCGTCCAGCAGGTCGGCGACTGCGGTGGTGCGGGCGTGCGCGCCCTGGGCGGGGACGAACCCGCAGTGCGTGAACTTCTCCGCGACCAGCACATCACCGGCCCGCTGGAAGGTGATCGCACGCGTATAGCCGCCGAGCTCGAGGGGCAGCACAAGCCGGCCGCCCTCGGCGAGCTGGTTCTTCCAGGCCGGGGCGATGTCCCAGCAGTTGTAGGTGATCACGATGGCGTCGAACCCGCCGCGCGGGACCAGAAGGGCTGGCGCGCCGTGAGCGGCGTCGCCGTGGACGACGGTCACACGCCCGCTACCGGCCTCCGCGGTGAACCGACGGGCACGGCGCACGACGTACTCGTCGATGTCGCTCGTGATCACCCGCCCGCCCGGGCCGACGACGTGGGCGAGTAGCTCGGCGTTGTACCCGCCGGAGCCCGCCTCCCACACCACCGCGCCCGGCTCGAGGCCAAGGCCCTCGATCATGTCGGCCTGCAGCCATGCCGCGGACACCGAGCTCGTCGCGCGACCGGCTTCGTCGCGACGGGTCACGATGGCGACGTCTCCGGCGTCGTACGCCGTCTTCAGATCCTTCTCGGGAGCGAAGCGGTGTCGGGGCACCGTGCGCAGAGCGTCGCGTACCGGCGCGGAGACGGCCCAGCCGTCGGCGATGACCGTCTCGGCCATCGCCCGGCGCAGCCGGACGGCCTCGGCCGGCTCACCCGGCACAGGCGGCTGGTCGACGGCGACGGGGTAGGAGGCCGTCGGCGGCAGGCCCGGGATGACTCCGGGCCACACGGCATCCACCGCAGCCGCGGCCGGGGCGAACACGTCGCCGACGCAGGCCAGAGCATGCAGATCGAAGAACTCCCAGCGGGCGAATTTCTCGGGCTCGGGGTTGGACACCGTCCCCGACCAGGCGGTGATGCGGACCACCGCGGTGAGCCGGGGCACCTCACCGGCGGCGTCGGCAAGCATGGTCACCACGTACGCGTTCTCAATCTCGGCCGCGAGCCCGGTCTCCTCGGCGAGTTCACGCACCGCCGCCGCCTCGAACCGCTCCGCACCCAGGGTTTTGCCGCCCGGGAGTTCCCACATGCCGCGGTGCGAGCGACCGAGCAGGACCCGGCCGGCCTCGTCGGTGACGACCGCGAGCGCGGCGGTCGCCGCCGGGCCGGATGGCGGCCGCCGCCGCTCCACCGCCCGCGTGTTGGCATAGCACGGGCCACGCAGGACCAGGACCGCCAGCTGGCCGGCGTCGAACCGCTGCGTACGTTCCCAGCCGACCGTCAGCAGAGCGATCTCCTCCTCGTCGAGGGCGATCCCGCGCCGTTCCTCAGGCGTGTGCTCGGCCACCGGGGTGATGATGACGAGCGCGCCGCCGGGACACAGCCGCTCTCCGAGGCCGTGCAGAATCCGCGTGCGGTCGGCGAAGAACGGATACACCAGTCGCAGCACGACCAGGTCGTACCCGTCTTCGCGCAGCGGGGCCGGGTCATCGCGCTCGATGTCCAGGTGCAGCCAGCGCACTCCCTCTACGCCGGCGTGCTCCTTGCGGGCCCGGTCGAGCGCACTCTCAGCGAAGTCGCACGCGTCCACGGTGTAGCCCAGGGAGGCGAGGCAGGCGGTCATCTCACCGGTGCCGCATCCCACGTCGAGCGCCCGCCTGCCGCCGTCGGGCGCCGGGGTGTGCTCGGCGAGCAGTGCCCGCTCACGCTCACCGACCTGCCGGAAGTTCTTGCCGTCGCTGTAGTGCTGCTCCCACTGGTCGCGGGCGATGTACGTCAACGTGCTGCTCCTCGTGTGACGGTGTGGTGGTCAGGGGTGTTGTGCGGGGCGGAGCCGGGCCAGGGTGCGGTGGCTGCGCTCCACGAGCTCCGGGTCGCCGTGGGCGGTGCCGTAGGAGATGCCGGAGACGGCATCGAGGACGGACAGGACCGTGAGCTGGTCCTCTTCCTCCGGTGTGAAAGGGCGGCCGTAGCCGTCCATCACGGCGATCAGGAGGTCGGGACGGCCGTGCCACGCGTCGGACAGCCGGACGAAGTCCCGCATCGCGGGCCCTCGCTCCGACCGCTCGAAATCGATCACGTAGAGGACGTCAGCGTCCGCGTCCCAGCGCAGGTTGCGGGGCTGGAGGTCACCGTGCGTTGGCACTTCATCCAGGGCGGGCAGCTCCGCAGCCTTCTCGGCGGTGGCGCGAATGAACTCCTCGTCCCCGTGCGCAAGGTAGGGCCGGGCTCCGTTCAGGTGCCGCTCCAACTTCCCCAGAGGCAGGGTGCCGGCGGCCGGGCGGGACGGGGCGCTGTGATGGATGTCCGCCGCGAGCCGTCCGATGCGGTGGAAGATCCGGCGCTGCTGCTCGGGAGGGTGGACGGCGCCGTGCAGCGGCCGGCCGCCCACCGCGGTGAGCACCACGACCCGTAGCCCCGGGTCGGCGGCCACCAGGCGGGGTGCGGCCGCGCCGAGAGCGGTGGGGACCCATTCGCGCAAGGCGCTGACCTCGCGCTGGTGGAAGCGGTCGTTCTGGTGGATCTTGACGTACCAGGTGCCGCCGTCGGCTCCGGCCGCCCGCCATACGCGGCTCTCCTCGCGTGCCCAGGAGACGTCCGCCCAAGCGGTGATCCGGCCTACCGCCTGCTCGGTGAAGGCCCGCACCGCGTCGCCCGGGGCGGCGTCGCGGCTGATGCGGTCGGCGACCAGGACCAGCCGGTCGGCGGACGGGGCGTAGGCGACCGGGTCGCCGGGTTCCTGGAAGTGCACGGCCACCGGCGCGCCGGCCCGGTAGGCGTCCAGTCCGGCCCGGCAGTACGCGACCATCGGCTCTGGCAGGTCGTCGAGCCGGAACCAGCCGATCGCGTCGCACTTGTCCGGTTCCATGATCCGCGGGGTGCCGTGCCAGCGGCGGACCTCGAAGAAGAAGCCGATCCGCGCCTGCCCGCCCGGTGGCCGGTGGTGCACCGTGACCGCTGCCCGGACGTCGACCGGATCCACGACGAGCCCGGTCTCTTCCAGCGTCTCGCGGGCGACGGCGGCGAGGATGGTCTCCCGCTCCAGGTGGCCCGATGGCGCGTGCCACAGGCCCGCCGCGTACACGTCGCCGGCCCGCCGGGACAGCAATACCTCCGGGCCCTGCTCGCCGTCGCGGACGGCCAGCAGGTGCACGTCCACCGGCACGGTGTGCCGCTCGCTGCTCACGCGTCGCCTCCCGGGCGCCGCGTGAGCAGCACGCTGAACACCGCGTCCTCCCGCAGGACGCTCGCCGCCCCCTGGACCACAGGGATGATCATGAGCTGCGTCAGGGTCGGCGTGCCGAGCGCGGCCGCCACCGGTACGGTCACGAGCACCGCGGCACGGACCAGGTCACCGGTGATCACCTGCCGGTGCTTGGAGTACCGATCGGCGAGCGCGCCGGCGTGCAGAGCGAGTAGCACAGGCGGGAGCTGCTCCAGGAATGCCAGCCATGCGCCCCGGGCGGTCGCGGCGTCCAGGTGGAGCACGGCCGGCACCGGCAGCGCCATCTGGGTGATCGAGCTGCCGGCCACGCTCGCGGTCTGGCCGCTCGGGTACCGGCGGAAGTCGCGGTGCCACCACAGCGACGAGGGGGCGAAGGCGGGTGTGGAGAGGCACTCAGGACAGGACGTCACGGAGCACCTCCTCGGCTTCCTCCAGGCGCTCCCACAGCACCGTCGCGGCCTCCTGCCGGGCACGCCCGTACGCCTCCAGCGCTGGGGTGAGCGCGGCGGGGTCGTTCAGCGGCTCGGACAGGGGATAGACAGAGCAGGCCAGGTACCCGGCGGCGACACGCGGCACGGCGAGCAGATCCCCGGCGGAGAGGGCGGGGTTGGCCGCTCGGTAGGCGTCCACTGCACGGACCAGGCCGGGGATCCACTCGTCGGGGCGGGCCAGCACGGTGCGCGGGTCCAGGACGATGCGCGGGTCCAGGACGATCCGGCCGAGCTCCCGGGCGGCGCTGCGATGTCCAGGGGGACGGAAGTCGATCAGTGCTGCGACCTCCTCGCCGCGCAGCAGCAGGTTGGGCGAGGCCAGGTCCCCGTGCACAACCTGAGCCGTCAGCGTGACCGGCAACCTCTCCAGCCTGGCTGCCGCCTCGGGAAGGGCGGCGAGCCGCCGTTCCGCGGTCCGGTGCGCCCAGGCCGCGAACCCCTGTGACGGTGGTGCGGCGGCCCAGCGGGCGAGCAGGTCCTCCAGCCGTCGCCCGGCCCGCTCGACGTCGCACACTGCGCCGACCGGGACAGGGCGCGGCGGCCCGGCGGGGTGACGGGCCAGGGCCCGGTGCAGACGGCCGACGGCCTCGCCCACCGCGGCCCACCGGCCGCCGGACAGTCCGCCCTCGGCGGTCTGCGCATCCGCGACGTACTCCGTCACGGACACCGACAGTCCTCCGGCCGACGCGATCAGCTCGCCGGTCACCGTCCGTCGCACGGCCGGCACCGGAACCCCGGCCGCCCTGGCCGACTCGCCCAGGGCCAGGGCCTGCTGCTCCTCGCCCACGTCGGTCCCGCGGGGATACTCCTTCACGAACCACCGCCCGCCCTCGCGGTCCTCGACCAGGTAGTTGCGGGTCGCCGTGCCTGCCGGCCCTTCGCTGACCGAGACCGGGACGATCCGGTACAGCAGCGTCAGGATGCCGGTCACGACCATGCTGTCGGACTGTGCGCTCATCTCGGCACTCCGCGGTGGCTGGGGACCGAACGGGGTGGCCGGCAACCCGGGGCTGCTCCCGGTATGCGCGCTCACGGCCTTCACCAGCCCATCTGCGAGTAGACGCGGCCCTCGGCGATGCCGGCGAGGGCCGCACGGGTGTAGGGGACCAGCCGCTCCGGAAGCTCGTGCGGCGGCCACCACCGCCAGACCAGGCACTTGTCCGGTTCGCGGACCTCCGGAGTGCCCTCCCAGCGGCGGGCCCGGAACACCAACTGCATCAAGGGCTGTCCGCCCGGGGCGTCCACGACGTGCACGGCATGCACGAGATCCACGTCCGCAGGGTCGATGACCAGACCCGCTTCCTCCCACGCCTCCCGGACGAGACACGCCCGCGCCGGCTCCTGCTCGCACCGCCCGGCCAGGTAGTGCCAGGTGTTCCCCGCGTACACCGAGTCGGGGTGGCGCAGGCCGAGAAGCACCCGACCCTCGTCATCTTCCAGGTGGAGGTGCACGCCGATGCCGTTCAGCACGGTCCGGCTGCCCCCGCCCCACGGGGCAGGAGCTACGACCGGCAGGCCGTCCGGGCCGTTCTCGGCCGCATGCCGGTGAATGAGGTCTCGGGTCGCTGGGCTCAGGCGCAACCGGTCCAGGTCGGCGGGGGCGAACCAGCGCAGCAGCACTCCCTCGCGCAGCAGTAGCCGGTCGGGGTTGCCGCGCCAGCGGCCGGTGAACACCTGGATCGGAACGTGGAGCCCGTCGACGCTGGTGGCGTCCTCCACGGCATAGGGCTCCAGATCCTCCAGACAGAGGTCGGGGACCTCTTCGGACAGCTCACGCAGCAGCGTGTCCTCAATGCTCCGGTCGTCGTGCGTCCGGCCGCCGCCGAGAAGGGCGAACGCCCCCGGCTGCCAAATGCCGGACTTGTGGTCGCGCAGATGGAGCAGGTACCGGCCCTGGCCGTCGTGGATCAGCGCGGATGCGTTCACTGGTTCCGGCCGGCCGTCCAGCTGCGCCCCGAGGAGCTTCGCACGCAGGGTCGGTGAGGTGACCTCCGACAACGGAAGCCACAGAGCGCCGGACACCTCCTCGTCTTGCAAGGTGATCGTCGGCAACTCCTCGTCGACGAGGTAGAACACATAGCGGAAGTCGAAGTGCCGGTGGGCCGATTCGCCCTTGGAAGGGCTGGCGTCGATGTCGTGGACGTCGATGTCGATGGGAGAGCCGAGCATCTGCCGGGTCAGGCACAGGGCACCCGGAGGGATCCCGGCCTCCTCCGCCACCTCGCGCAGCGCCGCGGTGAGCAGCGTGCGGTCGCCGGGCTCGATATGGCCGCCGGGGGTGAGCATGAGGCCGGTGGCCCGATGCCGGATGTGCAGCGCCCGGAGCCGGCGGTCGATGACGACGGCACTGCAGGTGATGTGGCCGGGCAGCGTCGTCCGGGCGGTCACGTCGACAGACCGTTCCAGTGAGGCGAGCATCTCGGCCAGGGCGTCATGCTCATCAGGGTGGCGGTCGAGGTATGCCTCGACGGTCTTGCGGATCGAGGAGGAGCTGGGGGGCACGTGCGTCGTCTCGCCTTCGACGTAGGGGCGGGTGCTGCGGGACCGGGCTGAGGAAGTCGCGCTGGAGCGGGTCAGCTCGCCGTTTCGTGGTCGGACGGCTGGATGCCGCGGGGGCCGGGAAGCCTGGCGGCTGCGGGCGCGAGTCCGTACTGGGCGGCCTGGGCGGTGAACATGCCCTGGTACAGGCCGCCCGCGCGGGCCATGAGTTCGTCGTGGGTGCCGTCCTCGACGACGCGTCCCTGGTCAAGGACGTAGATGTGGTCGGCGTGCATGGTCGCGGCGAGCCGGTGGGTGACAAGGACGACCGCGTGCCCTTCCTCGGCAAGGGACCACAGCCCCTGGAACGAGGCGATTTCCGCATGGGGGTCGAGGGCGCTGGTGGGCTCGTCGACCAGCAGGAACGGCGCCCGCCTGTAGCGGGTTCGAGCGGACCCCAGTTTCTGCCACTGTCCGCCCGAGAGCTGGACACCTCGCTCGTACCCCTTGAACACGATGGAGTCCCAGCCGTGCGGCAGGCTCTCGACCAGGTCGAGCACGCCCGCCTCCCGGGCGGAGCCGCGGACGCGCTCCATGTCCCGGGGACGGTCGCCGGCGCCGATGGCCACGTTCGCGGCGGCCGTCATCTCCCAGCGCGGGAAGTCCTGCGCCAGCAGCCCGACGGAGCCGAAGACCTGGGCGCGGTCCGTCTCGCGGAGCTCGACCTGCTCGCCCGACTCACCCACCCACCACACGTTCCCTTCGGAGGGCAGCAGCAGCCCGGCCAGCACCTTCGTGAGCGTGGTCTTCCCCGAGCCGTTCGCTCCCACCAGGGCCGTCACCTTTCCCCGGGGAACCCGCACGCTCACGCCCTTCAGGGAAGGACCGTCGGCGCCCGGGTAGCTGAACGACACCTCCTCCGTCCGCACCTCCAGCACCGGCGCGGGCAGCGGCTTACCGGCGAGCGGGATCGCGTTCTCACCCGCCACCGTGATGGCGTCCTCGGTGTCGGTGAGGAACAGCAACTCCTCGTACAGCCGGTTCACCTGCTGCACCAGCGACGTGAGCCGCGCCGTCGAGGTACGGATGGCGATCACCGCCGTGCCGCCCACGGCGAGCGGCAGACCACCGGACGCCAGCAGCCACCACAGCACCCCGTAGCACGCCAGCGACGCCACACCGGCGAACGCGCCCGCGACCAGCTCCGTGGAAGCCTGCGCCCGGGCCAGACGCCGCTGCTCCGCCTCCGTCTGCCGCGACATCTCCTCGTAGCTGGACAGCAGCTTCGTGCCGGCGGCGTGCACGCGGATCTCCCCGGCAGCGTGCGGACGGGTCAGATAGGCCAGCAGAGAGGCGATCGCCCTGCGGTGGTCGACCCAGTTTCTCCGCGAGAGGTACTCACGGCGCGCGGAGCGCACCGCGCCCCACCCCTTGGGCAGGGCGATGGCCAGCAGCATCGGCAGCAGGACCCAGTGCAGCGACGCCAGCACGACCGCGGCCGCCACCATGCCGATCACCACATTGCCCACGCCGACCGACAGCCGGAGCATGCTGCGGGCCGAGTCTGTGCCGAACTTCCCCGCTTCCAGGACCCGCTGGACCTCCGGCCGCTCGGTCGCCTCCACCTCCACACCGGTGACGGCCGTGTAGTACCGGGCGGAGACCGCACGCTCCACCTGCGGCTCCAGCCGGCCCGACATGGCCGTCGACCACGCCGACAGCACCGCGGTCGCCACCGCCGCTACCGCGAGTGCTGCCAGCGACGGCAGAGCGTCGCGGAGCTTGTCCGCAGTCGGACCGTCGGCGAACAGCTCCGTCAGCACACTGTTGACCGCGACCAGCCCCCAGGCGGCCGTCACGCCCTGCCCGAGCTGCGCCGCCACGACCCCGGCGAGCGCCCGCCGGTCCGTCTCCCAGCCGGTACGCAGCACCATGCCGACCATGCGGGGAAGCGCGGCTGCCATGTATCCGAACTTCAGCCGGGTCAGGGGGTCTTCATGTCGGACGTAGGACTGGTCGTAGCGCAGTCGGCCACCGTACAGTTCACGCTCGGCATCCGATGTATCGCCCGTGACCGCGGCTTTCGGCGGGTTCTTGATCTCGTCGCTGTCTGGTTCGACTTGCGTCAACGTATTCCCCTCGTGGGCGTGGTGGTGTCGGCGTGTTCAACGATGCCGCCGCAATTTCGAACACGTGTCTTTCGGACGTGTCGCGTTCCCCGAGATCCAGCGGTCCTCCGAACGTGCGCAATGCACCGACCCTTGCCACGCAAGAGCGCACGGCCGGTGGCGGATTGGCCGAAACGCCGATGCTGAGGCACTGCGAATCTGCGCGGTCAGTCAGGCACGGGCGTGGCGTCATGGCCGCGTCGTCGGGCAGGCCGCTCTCCGTGCTTCCTGGTGGTCGCAGGCGAGGCCCTGGCGGATGTGGGGCGCGGAGACGAGTGGTGCTCGAAGGGAAAGCCGCTGCCGGTGCGCGCGTATCAGGGGTGGGCGATCGCCTCGGGGTGCAGGGGACGGTCGTCGGCAGCAAGGAGGGCTCATATGAGCGACGGCAGTTTCCCGCTCTGCCAGTGGCCGAGCCAGAAGGCGATGGCGGATGCCTCCTGGCCTTCGGTGGAGCCGTCGTGCAGCAGGTACTCGGTGGGGGCGATGTATCCCTCGCCGGGGACGAGACGGATGCGTATGACGTTGATCGTGTGTCCGGCGGCGGCGTGGGTGCGGTAGTCATCGGTGTGGGGGTGGCGCCAGGCGTAGTCGTTGGGGCGGACGGCGCGGCAGACGGCTTGGGCGTCGAGGGTGGCGAGGATGATGTAGCGGATGCCGGGGCCGAGGTTGAGGGCGAGGCGGCGTCGGCCGGAGGGCTTGTGCTCGTAGGTGAGTTTGTCCCAGTTGTCGAGGTGGAGGCCGATGAGGCGGCCGTCTCGGTGGTTCGTGGTCGTGGTGGTCATGTCGGGCTTGGCGAGGGCTTGGCCGATGTACTGGGCGTGTGCGCCGCCCAGGGGTAGGGCGAGGTCGTCGAGGTGGCCGTGCGAGGGCAGGGGCGGGCGGACGATCTCCACGAGCGTGCTCGCCGGCGTAGCGGTGGGTGGGATGAGCGCGCGGGCGGCGGCATCGGTGACGGGGTGCCATGGTCCGGCGGGAATCACGGCGCCGGGTTCGTAGGCGGGCTCGGTGTCGGCGGTCCGCACGGTGGTGATGTCGCAGCGTTCGCGGAGTGAGTCGGGGCTGGTGAAGGCTATGTGCAGCGGCAATGCGGCGCTCCGGGTCAGTCGTCTCCGACGGCGATGTCGAGTTCGCTCACCAGGGCCTGGGTGAGGTCGTGCTGCTGGCCCGGGTCGATGCGGACCTTGGCGAGGTGGGCGACACCGCGGAGGGTGGTGAGGTCGTTGCCGCGCAGGTCGGCACCCCGGTAGCGGCCGGGTCCGAATTCGGTGAGGCGCAGTGTGCAGTCGGAGAGGACGACGTTGGACAGGTCGCAGTCGGTGAACGTGGCTTCGGTGAGGATGCAGCCGGCGAAGGCGACGGGGCCGGTGCTGCGGACCTTGGTGAAGGTCGTGTAGTCGAGCTTGCAGTTCTCGAACAGCACATCGTCCAGCACCAGACCGTCGAGTGCGGCGCCGAGGAGCTTGGTGTCCCGGATGACGACGCGGGTCAGCTTGCTCTCGTTCCAGCGCGCCGCGCCGAGATCGCTGCCGGTGATCTCGACGCTGTGCAGGTTCAGAGACTCGAACTCGACGCGCTGTGCGCGGACGCTGTGGATGCGGCCGGTGATGAGCTGGGTGTCGGTGAGTCCGAGGGAGCGGAGGTCCGCGTCGCCGAAGGTGAAGTCCTGGAGGGCGCCCCGCGGGTTGTCCAGGGTGCTGACGTTGGTGAGGTAGAAGCCCGGCTCGTCGAGGTCGGGCGTGGTGATCGTGGCGGTGCCGAAGGTACGGGTGCTCATGGTGCTCCTGGTTCTGCTCCAGGGCGGCCCGATTCGCCGGGCCGCCCGGATGGCGGTGCGGGCTAGGACTTCTTGCTCCAGTCGTCCCAGGTGGGGCGGTTGTCGAACACGGGCGTGAGGTTGTCCCAGGTGGGACGGTTGTCGAAGGTGGCGAGGGGGTGGGTGCCGGCTGTCTCCAGGAGTGCCTGGAAGCCCTGGGCCGAGTTCATCACGAGGTCAGTGGCGGTGGGCGGAAGCATGACGCGCGACTCCTTCGAGTAAAGCGATCTTGGCGGTGGTGCAGTACCGGGTCCGGGTACCGTCGAAGCGGCCCTCGTGCTCGAAGTACCGGTTGGCCGGGTGGGCTCCTCCGCAGAAGGCGAAGAAGGGGCAGGTGGCGCGGCAGGCATCCACGCCCTTCCAGAACTCGGTGATCCAGGGGGTGCGCTTCTCGGTTTCTGCCACGAGGACATCGAGACCATCGCGGAGCACGTTGCCGGTGGTGAAGTCGCCGAACCGCTTGTCGGTGAAACCGGCCAGCTCGGGCGAGAGCATGACCACGCCGCCGTCGTAGGCGATGGTGGGCAGCGGGTCCCACGGCATGTCGGCAGGTGCCGAGGCCGGGGTGTGGCCGTGGAGGACGGCGCTGGCGAAGTTCATCACCCTCGTCATCTCCCGCAGCTGTATGACGGGGTTGCTCCTCCAGGCGTCGGCGAGGGCGGCCCAGAACTCGGTGGACCGGGCGGGGTCTGCCTGGGGCGCGTGGTAGTTGACTCCCTCGGTCTCTTCGACGTTGACGCCGAGGGTTGTGACGCCGAGCTCGGCGAAGAACTCGTAGAAGCGGGCCGCGTCCGCGGGGTCGGGGTCGGAGACGACGGCGATGGCGGAGAACGCGATGCCGTGTCGGTGCAGCCGGTCGATGCCGCGCATCGCGACATGGAACCCGGGGCGGCCGGCGAGCGTGACGCGATGGGTGTTCATGTCCTCGGGGCCGTCGATGCTGACGCCCACGTACACCTCGTGCTCCAGCAGGAACTCGCACCATGCGTCGTCGAGCAGGGCGGCGTTCGTCTGCACGGAGTGCTTCGCCCCCCGGAAAGGGGCCATGAGGGCGGCCAGGTGTTCGCGGCCGGTGGCCAGCGGCTCCCCGCCGTGCCAGACGACCTCAAACGCGGGGTCTTCGGCCGCCCACCGGTTGACGGACCTCGCCGCAGCCTCGGCGACAGCGGTCGGCATCAGATGCTTCGTCTTCCTGAACGGCAGGTAGCAGTAGGTGCAGTCCATCGGCAGACACTGCGTGGTGGGCTGCATGATCACCGCACGCGGCCTGGAGGCCAGACGGGACCGGCTGGGCATCGTGCTCCTCTCGATCGGAGGTTCGAGCGGGCGGGTCAGGAGACGAGCTGGATGTTGTCCGCAGCCATGGCCCACTCGACGCCGGACGCGGACCGTCCTGTGCACCAGGGGTAGCCATCCTCGTGGAAGGAGGCCACGCCGCTCACGGGCGCGTCCTGCACACCGTTGTCGCCTTGACGTACGCGGGGGCGGGCCGCGGCGGGCACGTGCGGTGGGGTGGCAGACCCAGAGATCGAGGGGAGCACGGGCATCGAGGACTCCTCGGAGGCTTCGGAAAGGAAGCGGCCCGTAGGGTCGTCGGTCTCCGGGCGGCAGCGACCACGCTAGGAAGCTCCGCGCCGCGGCCTCAACGAAGTTGCCACTTCTTGCCGGGATTTACCCGAGGGCGTCGAGCGCGGACAGGATCAGGGCGCGGGCCTTGGCGCCGTGGACCGCCATGCCGGCCAGGTTGTTGAAGGCGCGGTCGTAGTCGGCGATCTCGGTCGGTTGGGTGATCCGCAGATATCCGGAAGTCAGCTCGACGGCCACCTCGGTGTCGTCGAACATGTAGAAGTCTTCGGCGGGCAGGTACGAGCGGCCGGCGCCGAGAGGGATGACGCCGAGGCTGACGAAGGACCGGGCGCTGACCGACATCAGGCGGTCGAGCTGGTCGGCCATCGCTTCGGGGTCGCACACGGCCGCCCGCAGGACGTACTCCTCGATCAGCAGCCCGAACCTGTGCCGCCCACTGAGGAGGGTCTTCTGGCGGTCCATCCTCACCTGTACGGCTTCGTCGACGTCGTCCACGCCGACGCGATCGCGCTGGATCGAGCGCAGGACGGCGGCGGTGTACTCGCGGGTCTGCACCATGCCGGGCAGGACCCTGCTCGCGTAGACACGGATGAGGCGGGTGCGCTCGTAGAGGGCGGTAACGGACTCCTGGGCGGCGCGGAGCCCGTTGCGCTCCAGCTGCCGCCACTCGGTGTACATCGAGTCGACCGCGCGGGCGGCGGCGATGAGGTCGGGGATCTGGTCCTCGGCACCACACGCGGTGCACCAGGTCCTGATGTCCGACTCGGACGGGGCCCTGTCCGCGCTCTGAATCCGGCTGGTCTTCGAAGCCCCCCACCCGCACCGGATGGACAGCTCCTCGCCGGTCAGACCGGCATCCTTGCGGAGGTCTTTGAGGCGGCGGGCGAGGGCCTTGCGTGCTTCGACGACGCTGGAGGACGGAGACGACGGCATGCTGATGATTCGGTGGCGGTGGAACAGGAACTAGACCGCGAACTCCTCATGCGGGACGGCCCGCGCCCACACGGCCTCGAACGCCGCCACGACCGTCTTCACCACGGTGGGGTCCTCGCTGAACTCGTGCCCCGCCCACTCCCCGTCACCGGTGAACCAGTGGAACAGCACCCGCTCGTCATCGATCAGCCAGAGATCGTTGCCCGGGAGCATCAGGTCGGAGGCGAGCCGACGCGGCAGCCATCGCACATCCTCCCCGGCGGCGATGTTGTGCCGTCCGGTGAGGGAGTGCTCCCACCGGATGTAGTCGGTCACCGGCTCGGAGACGATACGTGCGCGGCGTACGGCGACGCCGCGGGCCACGGTCTCCTCCACCAGAGTGCGCCACTGCCGGTAGGCGTCGGGCAGCTCGACCTCACGGCCGTCCTGCCAGGCGTCGAACACCGGGTCAGCCATGTAGGAGTCGCGCATCTCCAGGTGGACAGCCGAGCGGTCAGCGCTCCTGAGCAGAGCGGTGAAGTCCGGCACGTCGTTCTGCGGCATCGCAGGCCTCTCTCAGATACGGAATCATCCCGACGGGGATGCGCACGACGCCCTCGTGGTCGGGCACGCCCACAGGGTGTCCCGGTACCCACTCCGTCGTGTCGATCTTCGCTTTCATCTCCGGATCCGGGAGCCAACCCTGGACGACGATCTCGGCTGACTCGTCCTCGACCCACACGGTCGGCGAGCCGCCGTTGGGCGAGTCCGGATCCTTCCCGACGAACTGTAGAGCCACGATTCCTCCCAGCCGCAAGCCAGTTGCCAACCCTTGCGCACCATTCCCCTGCCGAAGGGTGCGGTCAAGGTGGCGTGGCGAGTTTGGCGCATTCACGGCTCGGCGAGACTGTCGAAGGGCTACCTGGGCCCGGCGACCCTTCGCTTCCCGCGTTCCGGCAGTCCCATAGTGTGTTGTCACCGGTCACCACAGGTTCAGCGACTCCAGGACATGCGTGGCTGGGAGTAGCGGTCCGGCCCGGGCAGCGGTGAGGAGGTTGTTGGGAAGGGCCGTCTTCGCGTCGGCGGCTGTCGGCCAGGAGTCGGGCGGCGGTCTTGGTGCTGGTTCCGCGGATGCCGGGGATGTTGTCGGCGAGGTCGCCCATCAGGGCGCGGACGTCCGGCCACTGCTCGGCGAGGATTCCGTAGCGGGGAGGGAGAGACCTCTCCCCGGCCCGCCGCGGCCAGGTGGGGGCCAGACTCCTGCGGCACGTCCCGGTACGGGCGCACCCTCGGCGGCGGAGGCACCCGCACCCAGTGACGAACATCCGAGAACGCTCCACCCTCGCGACGCCGTCCTGCGATCATCAAGGGCCCCAGCGAGCAACACGAACTGAGGTAGCACCATGGCGTGGGCCTACGCTGAACTGGCCAAGGAAGCAGCCCGGCGCGGCGGTCCCGCCGCGCTGCGAGCCTTCTACATCGGGCGGGGCGTCATCATCGGGAGCGCCGTCACCGGCGCCTCCGCTGTCGCCGGGTCCGTGGCCTACAACAAGTGGAGCAAGCGCCGCGCCGCCGCTGCCGAGCCGGCATCCGAGGCCACCCAGGAGGCGGCCTCCTCGGAACGCCCGTCGGCACCCGAACCTGCCCAGTAGAGTCCGGGAGCACGCGGCCAGACTGCCGCGGTACTCCCCACCCCGTAGGGTCCGCGCACAGCTGACCCCGGTCGGGGTCAGGCATGCTTGTCCGCGCCCCAACCTCCTGACGGGGCACCAGTTTGACACCCACACATGTGAGCTTCTGGCGTGCTATGTGCCGTGTGAGCTGGTTGCCCTTTCCTCGGCAGGAGGTAGCGGCAGCTCGACAGCTGGGCCTCACACGGTTCTGCAGAGAAGCCGCAGGTGAACGGTCATGACCGCGTGGTCGGTCAGGCCCGCTGCGCGGGCCTCCTGGTGGTAGTCGCAGGCGAGAACCTGGGCGACGTGGGCAGTGGAGACGAAGATGTGATCGAAGCGGAAGCCGTTGCTGCTGCGCCCGTACCAGGAGTGGGTGATCTTGTCGGGGTGCAGGTGACGGAAGGCGTCGGTGAGGCCGACGGACTGGAAGGAGTCGTAGAAGGCGTACTCCCAGACGCCGAAGACCTCGTGCGGGGGCTGGTGGCCGCGTTCGACGACGTTGAGGTCGCCGGCCACGATGACGGGCATGTCCGGGAAGGCGGCGTGGAGCTTTGGCAGAGCCTCGGTGACCGCGTCCTGGAAGGCGCGCTTGGCGACGTTGCGTTGCTCTTTGGGGCCGCGGGAGGGGACGTACAGGCCGAGGACGCCGATGTCCTGGCCGCCGACGGTGACGCGGGCGGCCGGGGCGCGGTGGGGCGTGACGGCGACCGGGCTCTCCACCGGGTGGGCGTCGCCGGTGCGGCAGGCGATGACCGTGCGGTAGTCGGGGTCCGTCGGCTGCGGGGCGATCACGGAGGCGTACCCGCGCTCGCCGAGCGCGGCGACGAGAGCGTCGCCGCCGTGGGTGAAGGACACCTCGGTGAAGACGGCGATGTCCGCGTCCTCCTGGGCGGCGACCCAGGCGGCCTGACGGCGGGAGCGGTCCGGGGAGGCGTGCTGGGCGTTGAACAGCAGCAGCCGTACGGCGTCGTCGGCCAGCTGGTGCGCGGGTTCTTCGGGTGCGATCAGGGCCAGCTGCTCGGCGGGAGTGCTCATCGGCCGGCGCCCTTCTCGTCGAGGAACACCTCGCCGGCCTCGCCCAGGTAGCGGTCGTCGGGCCCGAGGTCGGAGTTGTGCAGGAAGTAGATGTCGAGGTGGTCGGTGCGCAGGTTCTTCAGTGTGGTCTCGAGCTGGCGGCGCATCGCCGAGGGCAGGTAGGCGTGCTGGGCGGTGCAGTGGTGGTAGCCGACCTTGGAGGACAGCACCACCGTGTCGCGGGGGACGGTGGCGACGAAGTCGCCGATGACCCGCTCGGAGTGCCCATGCCCGTACACGTCGGCGGTGTCGATGAGATTCGCACCGAGCTCGTAGGCGCGCTCCAGGCCGCGGCGGGAGGCGGCGTCGTCGGCGGTGGACCAGCCCATCGGCAGGCTCAGGTTGTGGTCGGGGCCGCCCAGGGCCCAGGCGCCGATGTCGATCGGGTGGACGGACAGGCCGCCAGCGAGGGTACGGCGCGCAGGGGACTGTGGAGCACTCACGGGAAGTACCTATTATCTCTCAATTAGTGGCAAATGTGATGAATTGGTTCGGGAAGTGAGTATGGTGCGTCGCGTGACGACACAATCCCCCTTTACCGAACTTGACTTGAACGCGATCGCTGAGTGACGCTGGGTCGACCGGAGCGACTTCACCGACGGCGAGTTCGAACGTGCCCGCGCCTTCTACGAGCAGATGCGCGCCGACGACGAGTGCTTGGAACGGGTACGAACCGAGGCGTCCGCTCTGATCAGCGAGTGGACAGGGCACAAGCCCCGGGACGTCGGCTCCTTCAGCACCAGGCTCAACCTGGAGACCTCCGACCTGGACCTGGGCATCGGCTACCCGGTCGAGGACCGCCACCGGCTCCGGGAGGTTCTGAAGCTCCACACGACCTTCCTCGGCGAGCGCAAGACCAGCTTCTCCACCTCCTGGTTGGTGTTCTCCTTCACCCTGGAGGGCATCGAAATCGACCTGAGCGCGCTGACGGTCGAGGATTTCGCCGTCGCCTGCCGGATGCTCGACCAGATCGACACGACTATGATCCTGGATGAGCGCATCGCGCACACCTGGGTCAAGCACCTGCTGCGCTGCTCGGGCCGGGTGGAGGAGTACGCGGCCTGGAAGCTCGTCACGTACGCGAGGTTCTGCCCGGAGTTCAACTGGGTGCCGGTCCCGGAGAAGCCGGGCGTGTGAGGATGCCGCCTCGGGTGCCCCGCCCACGAGGAGGACAAAGCATCCGGGGCGGGCCGGGGTGGACCGCCCTGGGCACCCTCGCCGTGATCGTCTTTACCTAGCTGTCGTTCCAGCAGGATGACAACAGACACGCCCTCACCCGCGAGGAACAGGTCACCGACCGCTACGACGCCGCCATCGGCAACCGTGTCAGCCGCACCGGAGGTCACGGCCGGATCTGCGGTCGCCACTCGGGAGTTGAGGCAGGGCAGGAGATGCGGTCCTCAGCAGGGCATGGTGGCGCAACGCATGTGCGACCAGGCAGGATCGTCCAGCATGAGGATTCTCGTACTGGGCGGGACATGGTTCCTGGGGCGGGCGGTCACGGAGCTCGCACTGGCGCGTGGTTGGGAGGTGACGGTCTTCAACCGCGGGCGATCCGGCACCCCGCCGACGGGGGCCCAGGCTGTTCAGGGGGATCGGACGGTGCTCGAAGACATCGCGCGTCTGGCCGGTGCGGGGTCGTGGGATGCGGTGGTGGACACCTCCGCGTCCGAACTGGCGCCGCGTGACGTGTTGGCGGGAGCCCGTGTCCTGGAGCCAGTTGCCGGGCGGTACGTGTACGTCTCCACCGTGAATGCGTACCGGGGCTGGCCGACCGAGCCGCTGTCGGAGGACTCCGAGCTGTTGGACGGGCCGCCGGACGCGGATATCGACTACGGGCGGTTGCCGGCGGATTGGGACGGCCCGGACTGGTATTACGGGCGGCAGAAGGCGGGGGCGGAGCGGGCGGTCGCCGCGGCGTTCGGTGAGCAGCGAACGGTGGTCCTGCGACCGGGGGTCATCCTCGGGCCGGGTGAGTACGTGGGGCGGTTGCCGTGGTGGCTGCGCCGTGCTGCCCGCGGCGGCCGGATGCTCGCGCCGGGGGTGCCGGAGCGGTCGATCCAGCCGGTCGACGTCCGCGACGTGGCCGCGTTCGCGCTGGACCAGGCTGCTGCGGATCGGGGCGGCGCCTACAACGTGACCGCGCCGATCGGCCGGGAGACGATGAGCGGCTTCCTCACGGCCTGTGTGCTGGCCACCGGAGGGGAGGCGCAACTGGTGTGGGCGCCGGACAAGCTGCTGCTGGACCACGGTGTGCAGCAGTGGACGGAGCTGCCGCTGTGGCGAACCTCTGCGGGCGTGTGGCGGGTGGAATCCACCCGAGCGCAGGCCACTGGGCTGGTGTGCCGTCCGTTGTCGGAGACGGTCGAGGACACCTGGGCGTGGCTGCGCGGCGGTGGGATGCCGGTGGAGCACCCCCGCTGGGCCGAGCACGGCATCACTCCGGAGAAGGAAGCGATGATTCTGGCCGTGCTCGGCCGCTGAGCAGCGGTCATCCCTGAATGGCCAGGTGTCCAGTGGCGCCGATCCGCCGCACGGGGGACAGGGCGGCGAACTCCTCGATCTGCTCGCCCAGGGCTTGCGCGGCGGGGGCGTCGCGGAGGCTTGGGCGAGTCAGTTCAGCCCGTGCGGCGACCAGGCGTTCCAGCATCCCCGCGCCGCGCCACTCAGCTGGCACCTGGAACACCGGGGCGAGTGCCTCCTGCGCCCCGTCCAGCTCCCCGCGGACCAGCCGGGCGCGGGCGAGGTCGATCGCGGCCGGCCCGGCGACCAGGACCGGCTGCCGCTCGGAGGGCTGCCCGTCCAGCAACTCCAGTGCCTGGCTGGCGGAGGTCTCGGCGCCTTCGGCGTCCCGCAGCAGCAGATAGGTGGTGGCGTTGCTCATGGCGATGCGGGCGGTGGGGAAGGCGAACTCCCCGGCGGTGTCGTCGTGGAGCTCGTCCCGTGCCCCGGTGTCCAGCTCCAGCGAGGTACGGATGGCGTGCTGGGCCTGCTCGGCGTTGCCCAGGTGCCCGTGGGCGCGGGCTTCGATCACCAGCAGTCGCCGTAGTGCGGTGTCTCCCAGGCCGCCGAACTGCTGCGCCTGCTTGGCCAGGCGGACCGCTTCGGTGGGGCGGCCGTCCCAGTATGCGAGGAACGCCAGCGCGCCGTGGGCGTATGCCTGGAGTGGCCCGTGTTCGATGACCGAGCCGTACATGGCGGAGGTGCGGGCCAGGGTGACGGCCGGGGTCAGCACCCCGACGTCGAAGCTGACGGCGGACAGCAGGGCCGCGGCCTGGCCGGCGGCCAGGTACAGTCGCTGCTTCTGGCGAGGCAGGTTGGTGCGGTCCAGCCAGGTCTGTGCTGTGCGCAGCAGTTCGTCGGCCCGGCGGTATATCACGGCCGGGGGATCGGCGAAGAAGTCGCGGGCCAGCCGCCTTACGTCGTCGTCTATCTGGTCCAGGCTCATCTCAGGCAGGGCGAGGGAGGCGGCATCGCCGGCGTGGGCGGCGGCGTCGCGAGCAGTCATCTCAAGGTCTCTTTCGTCGAGCACGGGCACGGTGGTGGCCAGCTGCTGGTCCTGCTGCGGCACCGCGTCGGCCGGGCCCATCAGTTCGTGGACGGGACGGCCGAACATGCGCGTCAGCACCCGGGCCGTCGCGGCGTACGGCTCGGTCTTGACACCTCCCACCACTAACCAGCGCTGGTACTGGCGGGACTGCGGCGCGGGAGTCACGTCGTAGCCCTGGTCCCGCAGTGCGTCGGCAGCGCGCTCGTACTCCTCGGCGAAGCGTTTGTAAGGGCGGATCCCCGCCTTGCCTGCCAGGAGCCACAGCAGAGTGTGACCAGCTTCGTCCATGATCCCTCCACGGAATCGGTCACTCAGGGGATACCGCGCTTCGCGCGGACTGCAACGCGTTCAGCGCAGAAGGCATTGAGAAGACACCATCACGACACATGCGTCACCTGAAAGGGGACTAGAAGGCAGAGCCGCGACATAGTGATGGCGCCCCCATTTCCTGAACCCTATGTGACCAGACCACAGCTAGGAGGAGTCATGGGGGCAGGTGTGGTGAGCGCTCTCTCGTCATGTGTCGACGAGGCTCTCGGCGGGCGCAGCGGTTCGCTGGTCACACCGGGGGTGTGGTGCCAGGCCGTCGCCGTCACCGGAGACGGTTCGGGTGCTGCCGAGCGCCGGGACATGTACGCGGCGGTGGACCCCGAGGCGGCCATCGAGTGGATACGAGGCGCGGTGCGGCGGACCTCTTCCTGCCTCGGCCGGCTCCAGCGGGCCTATGTCCTGGAGCACTGGGCCCATGGCAAGGGCTCGCTGGAGGACTATGACCGGCTGCGCCAGGGCCGACCTTGCGCGCTGACTGTCTATCCGGCCGATCACACGGTCACCTGGCAAGCAGTCCCCCGGCGCTTCGTGCAGATCATCGCCGTCAACGGCGGCCCTCCCTGCCCTGACCGGCGCTCCTGCCTCCCTGGCAAGCCTGGCTAGGCGCCCAATGTCCGCCGGTAGCGGCAGGTCCGGGCGGCGGATCGCCGCTCTCCCTCACCGTGTCCTTGCCGTACTCGGCACAGTCCTGCCTTCCCTGAACCGCCCTGCGGCGGTCGTGTCCCCCCGCCCGTCCGCCGCAGGGCCTCACACCACTTTCCGAAGGGTTACCCGTGCCCCCGCCCACAGTGCACCAGCCAACGGTCATCTCCGAGGCGTCCACGTCTCACGGCCCCTCGGCCGACTGGGCCAGCCATCCCAGTTCGGCCCGCCTCTACAACCACCTGCTAGGCGGAAAGGACTGCTACGAGGCTGACCGGACCTTGGCCGCGACGCTGACCGGCACGGTGCCGAATCTGCCGACGGCCGCGCAGATCAACCGCGCCTTCGGCCACCGAGCCGTCCGGCTCATGGCCGACCGGGGTATCGCGCAGTTCCTCGACCTGGGTTGCGGCCTGCCGTACGGGGAGAGCCTGCATGAGACGGCCGCCGCCCGGCACCCCGACGGCATGCGGTTCCTGTACGTCGATCACGACCCCCATGTCATCGCCCACGCCCAGGCGCTGATGACCGCCCAGCCGCCGGCGGTGGCCGCGCACCTGCTGGCCGACATCCGGCAGGCGGAGACGGTGCTGTCCTCGCCCGAGGCTGCCGAGGTCCTCGTCCCGGGCCGGCCGGTGGGAGTGGTCATGCACACGGTGCTGCACCTGCTCGGCGACGATGCGGTCTCGGCTCTGCTCGCCGCGCTGCGGGACTGGCTGCCGCCCGGGAGCTGCCTGTCCCTCACACACCCGGCCGCAGATCTGCGGCCCCAGGACGCCCGGTACGAAGCCGTACTGTGCGCTGCCGCGGGCCTGCCGCTGCGGCAGCGCACCCGGCGGGAGGTCGCTGATCTCCTGGGCGGGCTGGAGCTGCTGGAGCCCGGCATCGCCCCGACCGGGGCGTGGCTGCCCGACCACCTGACCGGTGAGCTGCCGCTGTCCGCGTCTGCCGCGTGGGCCGCCATCGCCGCCGTGCCCTGACCGGCGGCTCTTCCCGAGACCGGCCGCCGGGGTGCGATGCGCCCCCGGGCCGTGCGGCTTCCCCCGGCGCCCACGACACGGACACCGCTCGCACCCCGGCGGCTTTCCACCCGACTTCGCTTCGTAAGGACTGTGATGAACCTGTTGGTGACGGCAGTGTTGGCCGTCCTGCTCGCTGCCGTGGTGGTGGCGCTGATACGGCAGGTGCTGGCCCGGCGCCGTCTGGAGCGGCAGCATGCCACTGCCCTCCGGCAGCACGAGGAGCGGATCCGGCAGCTTGACCGCACCCTGAACGCGGCCGAGGGCGAGGCGTGGCACCTGGCCGGTGAGCGGGTGCCGGCCATGGTGGCGGGACTGTGGGACGACCAGAGCCGTGAGGTGCCCGGGCTGCTGCATCCGGAGCTGGAGGGCACCCGGTTCGCTGCCGCATTGGACGCGGTGCTCGCGGCGCTCGGCGAGGTGCCGGAGCAGGCCGCCCGGCGGGCGGAGGACGCGGCGCGGGCGGCGGTGGCGACCACCTCGCGGTCGATGGCCGCTCTGGTCCAGGAGGTGCAGGCAGCGGTCTGGGCGATGCTGGAGCGGCACGACGACCCGAAGGTGCTGGAGGACGTCAGCCGGATCGACCACACCGCCAGCCAGCTCGGCCGCCGCGTGCAGGTCATCTCGGTCCTGGCCGGGTCCTGGCCCGGCCGGCAGCGCGAGGACTCCCCGCTGCTGGACGTGGTGCGCGGCGCGGTTTCCCGCATCCGGGACTACCAGCGCGTCAGGATCACCGGTGAGCCGCCGGTTCTGGTGAGCAGTCAGGCGGTCGAGGCCGTGATCCTCGCGCTGGCCGAACTGCTGGACAACGCCGCCCGCCACTCCAGCCCCAGCACCCACGTGCAGGTGGCCTTCACCACCGGCCACAACGGGGTCACGATCGTCATCGAGGACGCCGGGATCGGCCTCACTCCGGAGGAGAGGGCGCGGGTGGCGGCGCGGCTGTCGGGCCAGGCGCCGGTGCTGCTGACGCAGATGCCCAACCCTCCCCGCTTCGGGATCCCGGTGGCCGGTGTGCTCGCGGCCCGGTACGGGTTCCGGGTCAGCGCGGACCAGGAGTCCGTCTACGGCGGGGTGCGGGCCGTGGTCTACCTGCCCAACGACCGGTTGGCGACCCCCGCCGCCCGACAGGCCCAGCCGTCCCCGCCGCCGGCAGCACCCGCCCCACAGGCCGCGCCCGACGCCGCGCCCAAGGCTCTCGTGCCCGCGGAGCGGCCCGGTGGCCTGCCGCAGCGCCGGCGCCGGGCCCGGCATGTCGCCGAACCGGTGCGGCCGCGGCAACCACCCATGCAGTCCCCCACCGAGGCGGGCACCCTCGGGGCGTTTGCCCGGGGCCGCCGCGCCGCCCAGGACCACAGCTCAACCCCAAACGCTTCTCCCGCCGATGAAGGGAACACCACGCGATGAGCGCACACCACAGCAAGGCTGCCGACCTCGGCCGCATCCTGGACACGGAGCTGATCGAGGCACTCCCGGGGGTTCTGCGGGCCGTGCTGGTCTCCCGTGACGGTCTGGTGGTGACCACCTCGAACGGGGTGGAGCGGAACCTGGCCGACACGATGGCCGCCGCCGCGTCGGGCCTGCTGGCCCTGAGTAGGCAGGGGGCGGCCTTCGCCGACTGCTCCGACAGCCCCCTGGAGCTGACCCTGATCCAGTACGGGGACGGCTACCTGGTGGGCATGGCCGCTGGAGAGGACACCTACCTGGTGGTGGCCGCCAAGCGAAACGCTGACGTCGAGACCCTGTCCTACGCCGCGCAGAAGACGGTTGACCGGATCGGCCGCGTGATGGGCGTGGGCGCCCGGAGCGCTGCGGGCCCGCAGTCGTGACCCGCCCCCGGCGGGACCGGAGCGCCGGACTGGTACGGCCGTATGTGGTCACCGGCGGCCGGTTCGCCCCCAGCCGCAACCATTTCGACCACATCACGCTGGTGGTGCGCGGCGTGCGGGGCCTGTCGCGCGCCGAGTTGGGCTCCGAGCAGTGCAGGGTGCTGGACCTGCTGGAGTCCGGGGCGCTGTCGGTGGCCGAGATCGGCCACCACCTGGGCCTGCCGATCAGTGTTCTGCGGGTGCTGCTGTCGGAGCTGATGGAGCACGGCCACATCACCACCCGGTCCACCATCCTCACCCCCTCGGGGCCTCACGCCGATGGCCCTGACCGAGAACTGCTGGAGGCCGTCCTTGCTGGACTCCGCGCACAGCTCTGAACCGGCCGGCACCCACCTGCGCGGCGACGAGACGACCGTGAAGATCCTGGTCGCCGGCGGCTTCGGGGTCGGCAAGACCACCCTGGTCGGGGCGGTGTCGGACATCGAGCCGCTGCGGACCGAGGAGACGATGACCGCCGCCTCCGTCGGCACCGACGACCTGGCGGGCCTGCCGGACAAGCAGCACACCACCGTGGCGATGGACTTCGGCCGTACCGCCCTGAGCGACAAGATCGTGCTGTACCTGTTCGGGGCGCCCGGCCAGGAGCGGTTCTGGCCCCTGCTGACCGACCTGGCCCACGGGGCGCTGGGCGCGCTGGTGCTGGTGGACACCCGCCGCCTGGAGGACGGCTTTCCCGTTATGGACCGGCTGGAGGACCTCGGTCTGCCGTATGTGGTGGCCGTCAACCAGTTCCCCGACGCCCCCGCCCACCCCGTGGCGGATCTGCGCGGCGCGATGGCCCTGGAGGAGCACACTCCGCTGCTGCTGTGTGATGCCCGCGACCGCACCAGCTCCCTCACCGCCCTGATCGGCCTGGTGTCCCACCTGCTCGACCCCACCCCGGAGCCCGCTCGATGACCACCCCGCACACCTTCGGCATCTCCCGGCCGCCCGCACCCGGCTGCCCCTACAACAGCGGCCAGGCCACACCCGCCGGCCCGTGGCCGCTGCCGATCCACGGCCCGGCCTTCAGCTCCGACCCGCAGGCCACCTACGCACGACTGCGAGAGACCGGGCCGATTGCCCCGGTGGAGATCGCCCCCGGCGTCCACGGCTACCTGGCCGTCACCTACGACGCCGCCCTCCACCTGCTGCGCAACACCCCGGGCAAGTTCGCCAAGGACCCCGCCCAGCACTGGCGGGCGCTGCGCGACGGACAGATCCCTCCCGACAGCCCGGCGCTGATGATGATGCAGCCCCGTGACAACGCGTTGTGGAAGGACAGGGTGGAGCATGCCCGGCTGCGCGGCGCCATCACCGGCAGCCTGGCCCGGGTGGACACCCACGCCCTGGCCACCACCGTCGCCCGCATCGCCGACACCCTGATCGATCGCATCGCCGCCCAGGGTCATGGCGATCTGATGGCCGACTACGCCGACCCGCTGCCCATGCAGACCCTCATCTCCCTGTTCGGCTGCCCGCCCGAGCTGGGCATGAGGATCGTGCGGGCCATCGCCGCGCTGTTCGACACCGCCGCCGACGCCGCCGCCATCAACGCCGAGCTGGGGGCCGCCTGCCTGGAGCTGGCCGACCTCAAGCGCCGCCGGCCCGGCGCGGACGTGACCTCCTGGCTGCTGGCCCACCCCGCCGCCCTGACGGACGCGGAGATGGCCCAGCAGATCATCCTTGTCATCGGCGCCGGCACCACCCCCACGACCAATCTCATCGCCAACGCCACACTGCTGATGATCAGCGACGAAGAGTTCAGCGGAGACGTCTTCAGCGGTGTGCGGCCGGTGTCCGACGCGATGGACCATGTGCTGTGGACGGACTCGCCGGTGGCCACCTACTGCCCGCTGTACGCGCGGGAGCCGGAGACCTACCGCGGTGTCCGCCTGGAGCCGGGCGTCCCCATCCTCGTCTCCTTCGCCGCAGCCAACACCGACCCCGGATTGGGGATCGACCCCCGCCAGCGGTCCGGGAACCGCGCCCACCTGGCGTTCAGCGCCGGGGTGCGTGGCTGCCCGGCTCCGAACCTGGCCCGCGTCATCGCCGAAACCGCCGTCGAGCACCTGCTGGACCGCCTGCCCGGCCTGGACCTGGCCGTGCCCGCCGACCAGCTCACCCGCCGCCCCGGCACCTTCCACTCCGGCTGGGCGGCCCTGCCCGTGACCTTCCCGCCCGTCGCCCCCTCCACCTCACCCACCCCGGGAGGCACCTCATGAGCATCCAGCCCACCATGTCCACGCCCGGCTGCCCTTACCGCCTCGACCCCGACGCGGCCGACGTCCACGCCGAGGCCGCCGCCCTGCGCCCCGCCGGCCCGGCGCCGCTGGTAGAGCTGCCGGGCGGCATCACCGCGCGGCTGGTCACCGACCCCGGCCTGATCAAACGGCTGCTCACCCACCCCCAGGTCTCCAAGGACGCCCACCGGCACTGGCCCGCCTACCGCAGCGGCCAGATCCCCGAGGATTGGCCGCTGCGGGCCTGGGTGGATGCCCGCAACGCCCTGACCGCCCACGGTGAGGAGCACACCCGGCTGCGGCGCCTGATCGCCCCGTCCTTCAGCGCCCGCCGCATCCGCGCGCTGGCCCCGGTCATCGAGGAGATCACCGCCGACCTGCTCGACGGCCTCGTCGCCCTCGACACCGACGGTCCGGTGGACCTGCGCGGCCACTTCGCGTGGTTCCTGCCGCTGACCGTGGTCAACACCGCCCTCGGCGTCCCCGCCGACCTCCACGACGGGCTCCGCGACACCATCGGGAACCTGTTCGCCACCAACCTCACCCCCCAGCAGGCGGTGGAGAACGTCAGCGCGGTCTACCGGCTCCTGGCCGAACTGGTCGAGACCAAGCGGGCCCGGCCCGGCGACGACGTCACCACCGACCTGATCCGCGCCCGGGACGAGGAGACCGGCACCCGGCTCTCGGACCAGGAACTCCTGGACAGCCTCATGCTGCTCATCGGCGCCGGCCACGAGACCACCGTCAACCTCCTCACCCACGGCACCGTCGATCTCCTCACCCACCCCGGCCAGCTCGCCGCCCTCCGAGCTGGTTCGGCCCGATGGGAGGACGCGGTCGAGGAGATGCTGCGCCACCAGCCGCCCATCGCCAACATCATCATGCGCTTCCCCACCGAGGACATCACCGACGAGACCACCGGCACCCACTTCCGTACCGGCGAGCCCCTCGTCATCAGCTACGCCGCCGTCGGCCGCGACCGGAGTCTGCACGGCGAGAGCGCCGACACCTTCGACATCACCCGCTCCACCCGCCGCGACCACCTGTCCTTCGGCCACGGCCCCCACTACTGCCTGGGCGCCGAACTGGCCCGCCTGGAAGCCCGCATCGCCCTGCCGGCCCTGTTCGACCGCTTCCCCGACCTCACCCTGGCCGTGCCCGCCGAGGAGTTGCGCCCGCTGCCGTCGTTCATCTCCAACGGCCACCAGACCCTGCCCGTCCACCTCACCCACCAGGTGACGCCATGACCGACACCACCACCGACGGCCGCGCCCCCCTCAGCCGCTACGCCCAGATGGCCTGGCACACCGACGGCCCGCACACCATCACCACCATCACCGGTTCCCTGGAGGTCGACGAGGGCATGCCGTTGCGCGAGCGGCTGTGGGCGCTGGTTGAGCAGGGCAGCGGTGACCTGGTCCTGGACATGAGCGGCGTGGACTTCCTCGACTCCACCTGCCTGGGGGCGCTCGTCAGCACGGTGAAGAAGGTGCGGCCCCAGCCGGGCCGGGCCGTGCGCGTCATCCCCAGCGACCGTGTCCGCAAGGTCCTGCGCCTCACCAGCCTGACCAAGATCTTCCCTGTCCACGAGACCATGAACGAGGCGTTATGCGCCGCGGCCTCCAACCCGGTCGGTGAGCACCTGCATCCAGCGGACACCATCCTGTTCGGCGAGCGCGAGTTCACCCCGATCGGCCCATACATCTCCATCCACCTGCGGATGCGGGAAGGAGCCGCAGCCCTCAACACTGTCCGCGACGGTGGCGGCCGCATCGGCCCGGTGCTGATCTGCCACGACCACAACCTTGTGCAGGCCCTCCTCACCCCCGGCTCGGCCGACACCCTGCGCGGCCTGCCCGCGGTTGTGGCTACCACGGACAACACCACCGACTGCGGCCCCCACCGGCGCCCGCCCACCTGGGCCGTCCCCCGCCGCGGCGAGATGGCTGCGGCCCGCACCGACGCGGACGCCCTCCACGCCGCCCTCACCGGCCCGGCACCCACCACAGGGAGGGCCAGGTGACCTACCCACCTACCGTCCCGACCTCCTCACTGAAGTCTTCTCGCCGCAAGGCGTCGAGGGGAGAACCTCAGCAGTCGCGCTTGCGGCGGCACGCGCGATGGACGACGGACAACGACAGAGGAAAGGGGTGACGCGCATCGTGTACACGTTGAACCTCTGCACGGCTGCTGGCGCGGTGGGGGTGACCGTCAGGTCGCCGCACCGCAGTGTGGTCGAGTGGATCGCCCGCTACGTCGGGCTGTGGTGGCACACCGCCCCGGCAGACGGGGAGAGCGGCAATCCGGTGGTGACCGCGACGGCGACCGGATTCGACGAGCTGGCCGCCGAGGTGGAAGCCGCAGGCTGGCAGGAGGTCAGCTATCCCCGGGCGGCGACCCGCTATGCCCTGGGCCGGGAGGGCACGGTGATCGCGGTGACGCCATCCGATCAGGTCGGCTACCGCTACGCCATCGCCACCCGTCGTATGGACGTTCATGGCGAACAGCCGCAGGTGCTGGCCCGGGCTGCGGCCCGGGTGGCGCGGGAACTGGTCCGCGCGCAGCTCGTGGCCGACGGGTGGGTATTACTGCACGCCTCGGCCGTGGTCTGGCCGGGCGGACGGGCGGTGCTGGCGCTGGGCGGCCGGGGAGCGGGCAAGTCCACCGTCGCGTTCACCCTCGCCGTCGCAGGAGCGGGGCTTCTGGGTAACGACCGGGTGTTCGCCCGGCCCGCTTCCGATGGCGGGGTGGAGCTGGCACCGTGGCCCTCGGGCGCCGCCATGGGACTGGGCCTGCTGGGCGCGCTGGGCTGGACCGAGGTGGTGCGCGAGCACCTGGCGGCCGGAGGGGCGCCGCACCCGTCGCAGGATGCGCGGGCGACCGCCGCGATCCTGGCCGGCCACACCACTTCCCTGTCCGACGCCGGGCGGGAGGTGAAGGCGCACATCTGCCCCGAGGACTTCACCGGCTGGTTCGGCTTGTCCGGCGCGGCCACCGGGCGTGTGGCGGCGGTGGTCTTCCCCGCCATCCGCCCCGGGGCGCGGCCCGGCCTCGACGGCACGCGCGACGTGGCCGCGGTGGGGGTGTCGGAGTCGGACTTCATGATGGGCGCCACGGAGGACTCCTACCCCGACATCTTCGGCCTGACCGGCGGGCGCGGGGCGGGCACACAGCAGGCCCGCGCCGAGGTGGCCGCCCGGCTGGTCACGGTGCCGGGCCATGCGGTCGTGCTCGGGCATGATCTGGGTGCGAACGCCGCGTTCCTCACCCGCCTGGCCCCGGCTCCGGAGGCGGCCGTGGTGGTGGAGCGCGGCTGATGGGCGGTGGGGATCGGCGTGTGGTGGAGCTGCGCAGCGCGGGGCGGAGACTGGCCGTGGACGCTCCGGCGGCCCTGGCGGAGTCGTGGTGGCCGAGGGTCGCACCGCACCTTCCCGGCGTCGCCCCCGGCAGTGTTCCGGTGGCGGCGTCGCCGGGAGTGCGGCCGGTGGCGGTGCCCAGCGGGGCGGGGCTTGTCGATGTGCGGCGGTGGCTGGGCGCGCATCTGCACCGGCTGCACCTGGAGCATGGCACGTTGTGCGCGCACGCGGTCAGCGCCCAGGTGCCGTGCGGGCGCGGAGCTGTGGTGCTCCTGGGCGGGCACGGCGCGGGCAAGACGCTGGTAGCGCTCGCCTTGGCCGGCCGTGGCTGGCGGATGCTGGCGGGCGATGTCGCCCTGCTGGACTGCTCCGGCCCCGGTCGGCCGGCGGTGCTGGGCGGTACCAGCGCGATGGTGGTCCGCCGCCGCGTGACCGCACGGTGGTTCCCCGAACTGGGCCTGCCCCCGGACGGGCCTGCCGTTGTGGAGGTGGGCGACCGGCCGGGCCTGGCCATCGCCGCCCCGGGCCGCCCTGTCCCGGTAGCGGCCGGCCTGGTGGTCGATGTCGACGGCGACTCGTCCGGGGCCGAAGCCGCGCCCGAGCCGGTCGACCGGCACACGGCCGCCAACACCTGGCTGCGTGCCAGTGGCCATTTGCTGGACCGGGTGCTTCAGACGCCAGGCGGCAGGGCGTTGCACGAGGTCGAGGACCACGCGGCCTACCTCCGCCGCCTGGCCTTCGTCCGCGCGCTGTCCGAGCGCCTGCCGCTGTACACCGCGTGGGGGAGCCCGGAGCGCATCGCGGCCTTGGCCGCACGGCTGGTGGCCGGCCACCAGCCCGCACAGGAGGTGTGCTGATGCGCCATCAGGGAGAGGCCGCGGCGCGCTATCCGTACGTAGGCGCGCGGATCAGGCTGGGGGGCGGGCAGGCGTGGCTCCAGCCCTCACCGCCGGGCGGGACGCCGGTCGGCTGGCTCGCGGGGCGCTGGAGCGTTCTGTCCCCGGGTACGGAGTGGCGGCACCTGGCCGCCAGCGGTGCCGGTGCGCCGCGCGAGGCCGGATATATGACGCTCGGCCGTCCCGATGACCGGTCGGGGTGGGTGCTGGCGCCGGTGCCGCACGGTGCCGCCTTCCCTCCCAGCGGTGGGGGCGCGGTGACCGCGCCGCCCGGTGTCCCGGTGGCGACGGCGGCGGTGGCCCGGTTCCAGCAGATCGCGTTCCTGGGCCTGAACCGGCTCGCGCCCGGGGCCGAGTTCGACGGGGCGGTGGTGGTCGGCTCCGGGCCGGTCGCGCTGGGTGCGGCGCTGGAGCTGGCGCGTCGCGGCGCCAGCACGATCCGGGTGGCGGCTTCCCGCCCGTATCCGCCGATCCTCACCGTGCCCGGCACCACCCGCCTGCCCCCGGGCGAGACACCGGCGGGCGGCGCCGCACTGGTCATCGACGCGGCCGGCACACCGCAGCGGGCAGCGAGCCTGCTCGCCCCCGGCGGCGTCCTGGGCCTGCTGGGCACCCCGCCGCAAACATCCGGCATCGCGGCGCTGGCCGCGCACCGGGGCGGCTGGGCCGTGATGGGGATGCACGAGCTCGTCCCCGCCGAGCCCGGCGCATACCAGGACGCCTACACCACCACAGCCACGTGGCTGGCCGACTACCTCGATTCCGGGCTGGTGTCCTCCTGGTGCCGCACCGTGCCCGGCCACCTCGCACCGCGCACCTACAGGCTCCTGGGCTCGGCCGCCCGACCGGCTGAGCCGGTCATTCTCTTTGACTGGGAGGCGACGTGACCGCGGTGGGCCTGTACAGCATCTCCGTGCGCGGCCTGGACGTTCCCGCCCTGCTGACCTGGGCCGCCCGCGCACGCATCCCGTTCGTCCATCTGCGCGGCGGCCCACGCGGCTTCGACCTCGCCCGCCGCGAGACGCCGGTACTACGCGACTGGCGGCGGCGGGCCGACGACATCGGCGTGCCCATCACCGGGATCACTGCCGACCTCGACCTCGCCGACCTCCTCACCGGCACGGCGGCGGCCCGCGCCGAGCTTGACCGGCTCACCGAGGCCGCCACCGTGCTCGGGGCGGGCTGGGTGCGGCTGCTGGCCCGCACCGAGCCGACGGACACCTACCTCCACGCCCTGCGCCACCAGCCCGTGCCCGAGCTGCCCGTGGGCCTGCTGGTCGAGCCGCATCACCCCGCCTGGCTTCAGCCCGCCGCCCGAACCGCGCTCGCCTCGCTGTTGGCCCGAACCCCTCGGCTGCGGCTGCTGGCCGACACCGCCCAGCTGGCCGCCGCCTCCGCCCAGCACGGCGGCGATGCGGCGCTCGCCCCCCTGCTGGACCACGCGGAGGTACTGCACCTGTCGGAAGCGGGCGGCGGCCTGGACGAGCACCACAGCGTCGCCGCTCAGGCCGCGGCGCGGATCACCGCCGGGCAGCGGATCGAGGTCGCCGTGGAGTGGACCGGTACCGACCGCTCTCCGGCCGCCTGCCTGCACCAGTACCGGGCGGCTCGCGCCTGGTGGGACCGCGTCCTCCACCAGGCGCGAGCCGCCGAAGCCGTCACCACCTTCACCCTCGCTAGGGTAGCGGGCCGATCACCAAACGTAATGACCGAGGAGGAGCAGCGGGCTATGCCGACGACCACCACCAATGCCACCGAGCCACCGACCGCCACGCAGATCACCGAGATCCTCGCCGACGCCTACGGCCTCGCCGAGGCGCGGCTGACCCGGCTCGATGGCCAAGTCGCCATCAACTACCGCGCCGAGTCGGAAGACGGGCGGGTCGTGTTCGTCAAGCACTACCAGCCCGCCGCTGACCTGACCGCCGAGGAAGACGTGATCGCCCAGACCCGGCTCGCCGGCCAGCACGGTGTGCCGGTCGCCGCCGTCATCCCCAGCTGCGACGGCGAGGCCATCACCCGCCACGCAGCCACCGCGCTGTCGGTGTGGCAGTGGATGCCCGGCCACACTGTCGAGAGCGGCTTCACGCCCGCTCAGCAGGCCGCCGCCGGCCACATGCTCGGCCGTATCCACGCCGCGTTCGCCGACCACCCCGCCAGCGTGCGCCCCTCGCCCAAGGCCGACAGGTGGCTGGCCCCGGACCTGGCCAAGCGCGAGGCGACGATCAACCGGCTGTCGGACCTCATCAACGGGCGTGCGGAGCATGACGAGTTTGACCGGCAGGCCGCCGCCACCCTCGCCGAGCGCCGCACCCAGCTGCGGCACCTGCCCAGTCTGCTCGCCGGGCTCCCGCCCTTGCACACCCAGGTCCTCCACGGCGACTACTCCGTCAAGAACATCCTCTTCAGCGACGATGACATCACCGCCGTAGTCGACTTCGGCCCCACCGAGCCCTACCTGGCCGCCTGGGAACTGGGCCGGATCGCTTTCGACCCCCGCTCCATCGTGCACGCCCCAGACTGGATCGCCTCCGGCCTCACCCTCGTGACCGCCTACCGCGAGGCCAACCCGCACCTGCCCGCCGCCGACGTCACCGCCTGCGCCCGCGTCGCGCTCATCCAGCTCGCGGTCAGCCTCTATGGCGTCAAGGAGCACTACCTGGCGCCTGGCCTCGATCAGGGTGACCTCGACCAGTTCTGGCTGCTGCGCCACCACGCGGCCAGCGCACTCCTCGACCGTCTGGACGAGGTTGAGGCCGCGCTGGCACACGCGGCCCGCACCAGCAACCCACCCAGCCGGTAACCCACCCCGGCCCCGCCCAGGCCGGCGGGGCCCCCTTTCTCCACCCGCAGGGAGACGATGATGACCACCCCATCCTCCAAGCCCGGCCCCGCTCCCTGGGCGGTCCTGCGCGGACCGCTCACCGATCACCAGATCCGCGCCATCACCCGGGACCTCGCCGCCGTGCACCGGCTCACCGCCGACCACCCCGGCGACCGTGCCGTCCGGCTGACCGACCCGGCCCGCGACGGCGCCGCACTGACGGTGCGCTGGAAGCCGCTGCCGCCCCAGCCACCCCACTCCCTCGGCTTCCTGACCCAGCCGCCGCCGGCCGTGGAGATCCTCATCGGCCCCGGCACCGGACCCATCCAGCAGATCGCGGCACAGCTGCACGAACATCTGGCCGCCGCAGCCCTGCCCTACACCCCTCCCGAACTCGACGGCATCCGCGACTCCATGCCCCTCCTGCACCGCTACAGCACCCCCACCCCGGCCTTCGACGGGTGGGCGCTGATCTTTCGGGACCACTTCCTCGAACACAGCGTCGGTTTCGTCCTCGCCATGGAACGCGCCGGGATTCCCCCCGAGTGGATCTACACCCTCGACAAGGGCGACCGGACCTACAACCGCGACCGGGTACGCGCCACCTTCACCGCCCGCGGCTACCGCACCGGCCTGCTGGACAACACCGCCCTCAACGTCCCCACCGACCACACCGACGTCCTGGCCGACGCCGAGAGGGCCATCGAGGTGCTCATCGACGCCGCCCACACCGACGGCCGCCGCGTGCTCGTGATCGACGACGGCGGCCTCCTCGCCCGAGGCTACGGCCACACCTCGGCGCCGCGACGGGTCGATGCCGCGCTGGAGCTGACCGTCTCCGGCATCAAACGCATAGCCGCCGCCGGCCCCTTAAGCATCCCCGTACTGAACATGGCCCGCTCCCAGGTCAAAACCCGGCTCGGCTACCGCGAGATCGCCGACTCCTGCCTGCGCCGCCTGCGCACCATCCTGCCCGACCGTAAGATCATCGGCCGCCCGGTGCTCCTCCTGGGATACGGCACCCTCGGCTCGCGCCTGGCCCCGGCCCTGCGCACCCTCGGCTGCCGCCTGACCATCGTCGATACCGACCTGCTCACCCTGGTCGAAGCCGCCGAAGCCGGCTACACCACCTACCCCACCGCCGCCGAGGCCCTGCGCGCCACCGACCCGTTCCTGGTGATCGGCACAACCGGCGAGACGGCACTGACCGAGAACGACCTCGCGCACCTGGCCGACGGCACCCTGCTGGCCCCGTTCGCCACCCGCGACTTCTCCCTCCTCGCCGAGCACGCCACGGAACCCACCGAGATCCCCGGCGTCGGCCTCCGCCTCCGCCTCGACGGCGACCGGCACGTCACCCTGCTCGGCGACGGGCGGAGCCTGAACCTGTTCGAGGCCGACTCCATCCCGAACCAGGGGTACGATGCCTACCGCGCCGGCACCCTCATCGCCGCCGGCCACCTGTGTGCGCACCACGACAGCATCCCGCCCGGCCTCCACACCACCCCCGCCGACCAGGCCATCGCCGACGCAGGCCTGGTCGAGGCGTACTACGACCTCCACCTCGCCCCGCGCAGCGTCCACCACCGCCTCGGCCCGCCGGCCACAGCCGTAGTGCGCGAGCGGCCCGTGGCCCACGCCTGCGTGGTCGGCTACGGCGTCGCCGGCCGCCTCCACACCACGATCCTCGAAGACCTCGGCGCCGACCTGACGATCATCGACCCCAAGCACCAGGACCTCCCCACCGGCCGACACCGCACCTTCACCTCCCAGGTCAGCGAACTGCCCGGGAACGTGGCCGACAACATCAGCCTGTGGTCCGTCTGCACCCCGACCGCCGACCACCTCCCCGTCCTGCGCGCGATCCTGGCCCACCAGCCCACTGCCCGCATCCTGCTGGAAAAGCCCGCCTGTCGCGGCCACGAGATCGATGCCTTCACCGACCTCCTCGCCCGCCACCCCCAGGCCCGCATCGTCGTCAACGACCAGTACCGGCACACCAAGGCCCTGCCCGCGTTCACCGACCTCATCCGCCGCATCGAGCCCGACGCCCCGATCAGCCAGGTCACGGTCACCTTCACCAAGGACCGCCGCGGCGACATCGACACCGGCAGGTTCATCGACCGCGACTACGGTGTTCTGGGGTACGAGTGGCTGCACATGCTCGCCGTCCTCGCGGGTATCCTCCCCACCCCGGTGGTCGACACCTACCTGGCCAGCGACCCGGCCACCAGCCAACTATGGGCAACCTACGACCCGCGGCTGTTCGTCGCAGCCCTCACCGAGCGCACCACCTTCAACCAGCACCAGGGCGGACCGCTCCACCTGGAACTGGCCTCCTCCATCCTCGGGCCCAGCATCCTCCTGGGCAAAGTGCCCGAACCGCGTCCCCCCTGGCGCCACAACATCCGGCCCGCCGACGACCGGCACCGGCACATCGCCGTCCACGCCGGCACCACCCACTTCGCCCTGCACCTCGAACCCGTCACCGCTCCCGACGGCTGGCAGCTGGACCGCAACGATCACCGCCTCACCGCCGTACGCGACGGCCGTCCCCTCCACGACGAAGTCCTCCACGACTCCCCGCTGGAGACCTCCATCCGCCACGCCATCGACCAGCTCACCCACACCACACCACCCGCCCCCGACCTCACCCCCCTACGACGCATCGCCGCCCTGGCGGAAGCCCTGCGCAACACAGCGCCCCACCACCTCTCAGCCCCTCCCACCGGCCAGGTCAGCGCATAGACAGTGCCGATCCGTATTCAGGCCCCGCCGCGGGACGCCTCCCCACTCCCGGCTTGGCCAGCGGCACCGCCTCACCCGGCTCTGAAAAGGTCCAGACGCGCAGTCTCCGGGCGTCTGGGCGGGGAGTGTGACGGCCCCCGCCCGGGCGCCCAGCCACATCTCACCGCTCCCACTCGTACTCCTCGTCGTCCCAGCCGGCATCCCGCTCGTCGCCGTCGGGTCCCGGGCCCCGGCCGACCAGGCCGCGCGCGTTGCGGTGGAACGCTCTGGTGAGCACGGTGCGCTGCCACTGCCCGCCGGACAGCTGCTGGCCACCGAACCACTCGGACGTGAGCAGGGTGTCGAGGCCGGACCGCAGGCCGGGCAGCAGGTCCGCGGCTCCGGACGCTTCGCAGGCGGCCAGGACGGCGGCGTTGCTGGTGTCGCCCTGCTCGAAGAAGCTGAACGGGGTCAGGGACGAGAACACGCCGTCGTACCGGTCGGCGTAGACGGGGCAGAAGGCGGCGTAGGGGACGAAGGCGAGACCCCGGCGATCCAGCTCTCGTGGAACGTCTTCCGGATCACCGACGGTGGGGACTCCCAGGACCGACAGTATGTCCGCGGAGCCGGAGACCGCGGACACGGAGGCCGACACGCCCTTGACGACCCTCGCCCCGGCGGCAGCGGCCAGGATCGCCGCGGCTGTGCTCACGTTGAAGGTCTTGAAGCTCTCTTTCCCGCTGCTGGCCACGATCACCGCCGGGTCGGCCAGCGGCACCGGCCGGCGAACGTGCAGGGCGAGCGCCTGGTCGAAGGCGAGGATGACGTTCCACAGCTCGCGCAGGTCGCCGGTGTCGAGGTCCTGGCCGTCGACCAGGGTCCGGGCCCAGGTGCGCCATCCGGAGACACCTCGTTGCCCCGGCGCTCGGAGGAAGGTGCGGAGGTCAGTCGCTAACCCGTTGGATGGAGCCGTACCTGTCACCTGACCTCCATGTCCGGTCTTCTAACGTTCGGTGTCGATGCCGATGGCGGAGCGGACCGACCGCAGGACGCGCTGGGCGCGTTCCCGGGCCCTCTGCGCGCCCTCGGCCAGCAGGGCGTCCAGCTCGCTGTCCGGCTCCATGAGGGCGTGGTACCTCTCGCGCAGGGGTGTGATCTCCTGGTTGAGGACCTCGAAGAGCTGGTTCTTCAGTTCACCCCAGCCGACGCCTCCGGCCATCAGCCGCTTGCGGGTGTCGGTGATCACGTCCTGCGTGGCGAACTGCTGCAGGATCTGGAACACCGCCGAACTGTCCGGGTCCTTCGGGGCCTCCACCGGGGTGCTGTCGGTGGGGATCCGCCGGACGAGCTTCCTCAGCTGCGCCTCGGGGAGGAACAGTGGGATGGTGTTGTCGTAGGACTTGCTCATCTTTCGGCCGTCGAGACCCGGGAGGGTGCGCCCGGTGTCCGCCTCCGGAACGATCGCCTTGGGGATCTTGAACTCGTAGGAGTCGCCGTACAGGTGGTTGAACGAGCCGGCGATGTCCGCCGCGTACTCGACGTGCTGGACCTGGTCCTTCCCGACGGGGACGACGTCGGACTCCATGATCAGGATGTCCACCGCCATCAGGACCGGGTAGTTGTACAGCCCCATGTTGATCCCGGCGTCGAGATCCTCACGGCCCGTCGCGGCGTTCTTGTCGCGCGCGGCCTTGTAGGCGTGCGCTCGGTTCATCAGCCCCTTCGCCGTCACGCAGGAGAGCGCCCAGTGGAGTTCGAAGATCTCGGGGATGTCCGACTGCCGGTACATGACCGTCCGGCTGGGGTCGAGACCGGCCGCCAGCCAGGTGGCCGCCACGGACCGTGTGTAGTGCCTGAGCAGCTTGGGATCCCGGATGGTGGTCAGAGCGTGGTAGTCGGCGATGAAGTAGATCGACTCGTACTGCTTCGTCAGTTCCAGGGCGGGGCGGATGGCGCCGACGAAATTGCCCAGATGAGGTTCGCCGGTCGGCTTGATCCCGGTCAGTGAGGTTTCCGATACAGGCTGCGACATGTCGAAATCCTATACAGCCGGAAGAGACCGGATTCGGCCGTACACCATGGCGTGGATATCGACCAGACGACGGTGTTCAGCCTGGCGGAAGGCGCGGAAGGCGAGCTGGCCGCCATGCGCGGGACGGACGAGCGTCAGAGCCCTCAGCAGGTGGTCGGCGAACCTCCTGGTCCCCAGTACACCGTGTCAATGGCCTTGAATTCTCCCCGTAGGCGGCCAGGAGTTCTCCCCACTGGCGGCCTGCAGGATCTCCCCAACGGCGGCCAGTTATCTCCCCGCCGTGGGTGGTGTGGTGGTCAGCTGAAGGGCTTGACGCCCTGGCCGGAGGTGGCCTGGGCAAGTCGGAAACTGAGCGACTCTGTCGGGGATCTTGGAGTTCTCGGGACGAGAGCTGATGGCGCTTGGAACACTTCGGACAGTCCTGCGCAGTTCCGTCCTCCTGAGGTGATCAGTGTCCGTTCGTCCCCGGTCCGGTGCGGTAGTCCCCGAGCTCACAGCCCAGATGGCGCGGGCCGGCAGCCCCAGCGGCACCACGGCGATGTGGGTACGTGATCGTCTCGATGGGCCCTGGGACGACAGGGACTTCGCTCCCTGGTACCCACGCGACGGCCGCCCCGGACTCTCGCCGGCCCAGCTGGCGACGGTCTGTGTGCTGCAGTTCCTGCTCAACCTCTCCGACCGGCAGGCGGCCGAGGCGGTCCAGTGCCGGATCGACTTCACGTACGCCCTGGCCCTGGAGCTGGACGACCCGGGGTTCCACCACAGTGTGCTGACGGATTTCCGTGACCGCCTGTGCGAGGACGACCGCGCGGACCAGCTGCTCTTCCTGTCCCTGGCACGGATGCGCGATGCCGGCATGGTCACCGAACGTGGGGGACAGCGCACCGACTCCACCCAGGTCCTGGCCGCCGCGCGGGACCTCACCCGCCTGGAGCTGGTCCTCGAAGCAGTACGCGCGGCGTTGGAGGAAGCCGCCCAGCGGGCACCTGAGATCCTGGACGGGCTGGTGGATGCCGAGTGGGCCACCCGCTACGGGCGTCTGGTCCGACTCCCCAGCCAGCCCAGCCACCCGGCTCAGACAGGCCGGCGCGGACGCCCGCCATCTCCTGGATCGCCTGCCACCGCAGCGGCGTGGGCCTCGCGCGGAAGTGTTGCGACAGATCGTGCTGCAGAATTTCCTCCTCGACGCCCGTGGTGGGTTACGTCCGCGCACCGAGAAGGATGGACAGCCCAAAGGGGCCTTACGGATCGTCTCGCCCTACGACTGCGAGGCCCACCGGGCCATCCGCGGCAGTACACGCTGGAGCGGCTACCTGGTCCATGTCACCGAGACCTGCGATACCGACGATGCCCAGGCCAACCTGATCACAGACATCGCCACCACCAGGCCGACTCGGGACACCGAGGCCCTCCCCGGCATCCACACCCGCCTCCGTGACCGTCGGCTGCTGCCCCGGCAGCACCTGCTCGACGGCGGCTACCTCTCCGTCTCGCTGCTGTACCACTCCATCCGCGACCACCAGGTCGAACTCGTCGGCCCGGTCAAGACCAG
>NZ_JBKJFM010000029.1:0-45437 GCF_046614825.1 Streptomyces nanhaiensis | reverse complement strand
CATCCGGCGAGGACTGCGACACATCCAGTACCGCAGCGACCTCATCGACGGCTGCCTGGCCGAGACCGGCCTGACCATCAGACCCGGATGAACCCTTGCGACACCACGAGTTCAACCTCAGTAACCGGCATCATTCGCGGACAGGCCCCGTCGGTTGACGATCTGGTGACATTGATGATGTGGCTTGGCGAAACCGACATCGTTCCTTTCGTCACCCCCGGGGGCGCTGTCGATGGTTAAGGAAATCTCTAGAGCCGAGGCACGGACCACCAGGGTGGGGAAACAGTTTGGAGTCGACAGCATCGCCTGCCAGTCGTTCCACGAGCGGCCGGGCAGCGTGCGCTCCGATGTTGCGCATGAGGGGGGTAGGTGGCGGACAGCCCGCCTAGAGGGGCCCGGAGAGCGGTACGCCTTTGAATTCGAAGACTGCGATGCCAGCCCTGACTTGCAACTTCGCGCCGCATGATATCCCCGTGGTTCCGATGCGGAGAGACCGCTGATGGCGGAGCCGCAGACGGTCGCCCCCACGGAGAAAGGTAGCGGCCATGATCAAGAGGAGGTACGCAGGGGCGCACGCCTCGACATCTGTTCGCTATAACGAACGGCGAGATGTCGATCTTCTGTGAGGCGAGCCAATGGTCACGACGGAGCAGTGTCCTGCAAAGGGGGCCGGGCCGGGACACCGGGACAGCAGGCATCCTGACCGGGACCGGTCAGATGCAGTCGCTGTTCCGCCTGGTAGTGCAACAGCAATACGGAGCGCACGGGACCGTCGAGGGCCGTGTAGGAGTGCGGCATCGCCGCATCGAACCCCACGTAGTCGCCGGGCCCCAGCTCCACCTCGCGTCCACCGACCTGCACGCCGAGCCTGCCGATCTGGACCACGGTGTGCTCACTGCCGATGTGACCGAGCGACTCCTGTGTACAACTGGCTCGCACCTGCTGGTCGTAAATCTCAAGAACGGATCCGCCGGACTCGATTCGCCGTAGCGGACGCAGGTCGACACCCTTGCCGCTGAGGACCTCGACGTCGGTGGCGCGGATCACGGTCACCCCAGCGGATGGCCGCTGATCCACCAGGTCAGAGATAGGCACCTCCAGGGCGCGCGAGAGGCTGAACACTGTCTCGATGGTGGGGTTGCCGGTGCCCGACTCCAACTGCGACAGCGTGGCTTTTCCGATCTTCGATCGCCGGGACAACTCGGAGAGCGACAGTCCCCGCTGGGTCCTCACCCGCTTCAGGTTGGCGGCCAGCACGCCCCGAACCGATCCCTCGGCGACGCTCACACTTCCTCTTTCCTCTCGCTGGCGTTCGGTATATCGTACGAGCTATGCCAGCGGGACGACAGCATTATGCCGATCGCTCCTCGGAGGGGGCGGTGGGCAACAGCCCAACCGGACCGCTGCCGTAGCCGAACGCGTGGACGGGCGACTAGTCGACCAAGGGCTCAACGAGGAGTAACCAGCCCCAGATCCATGGCACGAGTCGGGTATCGACGCGAATCCGGGCGAACTGCGCCTACCGCCGGAACGGCGGAGTGCAAGGGCAGACAGCCCACCACACCGATGCGGCTCACGGGCCGAGGCCCGCCCGCGCCCGTCCACCCACAACCAGAGCTGCTCGCCCGAAGGCAGCCTGGAGTCATTCGAATCAGGAGACGGTTATGACTGAGCGGACAGCCGAGAGTCAGGTACCCGAGGACCTCGAGAGCGAGCGCGGGAGCCGGAAGAACGGCCTGCTCGGGAAGGTGAGCGACGAACTCGCCGAGAACATGAAGCAGGGCTGGGCCGACACCGAGCGACACGACCTTAAGACCATCCCACAGGCCGCGTACACCGCGCGCCGCCGGGCCAGACTCTCCGCCCGCTTCCCCGGCGAACTGCTGGTGATCCCCTCCGGTAACCCCAAGGTCCGCTCCAACGATACGGACTACCCATTCCGGCCTTCCTCCGACTACGTCTACCTGACGGGTGACCAATCGCAGGACGCCGTGCTGGTCCTGGAGCCCGGCCAGGACGGCACGCACAGAGCGATCGCCTACATGCTGCCCCGGTCGGACCGCGAGAGTGGCGAGTTCTGGCAGGACTACCACGGCGAGCTCTGGGACGGCCGGCGCAACAGCCTCGCCGAGAACGAGCAACTCCTGGGGCTGCCGTGCCGCGATGTGCGCACGCTGACCGGGCGGTTGGCCGAGGCCACCGGCCCGATCCGCCTGCTGCGCGGCTACGACGCCGGTGTCGAGGCCGCCTTGCATGACAAGGTCACCGCGGAACGCGACGGTGAGTTCCGCGTCTTCCTCTCCGAGATGCGCTTGGTCAAAGACGAGTTCGAGATCGCCGACCTGCGCTTCGCCTGCGAGGCGACCGCCCGCGGCTTCGAGGACGTCGTGCGCGTCCTCGGCACGGACGAGCCGACCCTGGAGCGCAGGATCGAGGGCACGTTCTTCCTGCGCGCGCGGATCGAAGGCAACGACGTCGGCTATGCCTCGATCTGCGCCGCGGGCGAGCACGCCACGACGCTGCACTGGGTCCGCAACGACGGCGCTGCCCGTCCCGGTGATTTGCTGCTGCTCGACGCCGGAGTGGAGACCAACAACCTCTACACCGCCGACGTCACCCGCACCCTGCCCGTCAGCGGCCGCTTCACCCCGATCCAGCGCAAGGTCTACGAAGCGGTGTTCGCGGCGCAGGAGGCCGGCATCGCTGCGGTCAAGCCCGGCGCCGCCTACCGGGACTTTCACGACGCTGCCCAGCGGACCCTGGCCGAGCACCTGGTCTCCTGGGGCCTGTTCGGCGACCGGTCGGTGGACGAGGTCTTCGCGCTCGGCCTGCAGCGCCGCTGGACTCTGGCCGGCACCGGTCACATGATCGGTCTGGACGTCCACGATTGCGCCAAGGCCCGCACCGAACTGTACGTGGACGGCACGCTGGAGCCCGGCATGGTGCTCACCGTCGAGCCGGGGATGTATTTCCAGTCTGACGACCTGACCGTGCCTGAGGAGTACCGCGGCATCGGCGTCCGGATCGAGGACGACATCTTGGTCACCGCCGACGGCAACGAGAACCTCTCGGCCGACCTGCCCAGGACGGCGGACGAGGTCGAGGCCTGGATGGCCCGGCTGCGGGGCTGACGACCGCCACACGTCCCCCCGCGTCCGCTACAGCAGGCCGAGCAGCTTCAGATCCGCGACGCACTTACCGATGAACCCTGGTGAGAGCGAGGGTACGGCACCGCCACCGACCCCCAGGGTCCCGGCCGCGCGGTGAACCGCGCGGCCGGGACCGCGGAGCCCGCTCCCGGCTCGCCCGGGCGGGCGTACGCCGACAGCAGCGGCAGCACAGCGACAGTCGGCGCTGGTGGTCGGGCAGGCCCCGCATCGCCGCCTCGAAGCGCATGTGCCACTCTCGGCGATCGTCGAGCCGGGTGGTTGCGACCGGATACAACGCCAAGCCCCTGGAGCGTCTCACCTGCCTCGTCCTGCCCGCTGCCGACGAACCCTTCCTCGTAGTACCGGAGCTGGAGCGGGCCGAGGCGCACGCCTCCCCGGCCGGGGGCCTCGGTATCGAGATCACCGGCCGGGGCGAGACCGAGGCCCCGTACGCTCTCGTCGCCGCCCGCCTTCCCCGCGGCACGGTGCGGGTCGCGGTGGAGAATCACATGTGGGCCGAGAAGGCCGCCGCCTTCCGCACCGTGCTGCCCGACGCCCGGCAGGAACTCGCCGGGCAGGTGCTCGACGCGCTGCGGATCCGCAAGACCCCAGCTGAGGCCGAGGCGCTGCGCCGGGCCGGAGCCGCTATCGACCAGGTGCACGCCCGCATGGGGGAGTGGCTGCGGGCCGGGCGCGCGCCGCCGGGGCGCGGTCCAGTCGGTCCAGGGCCGTCCAGGCGAGGTCGAAGCGCCCGGCCGCCTCGGCATCCCGGGCGGCGGCGACCAACAGGTTGGGCCGGGAACCGTCGGCGCGGACGCACGCCAACAGGCAGAACTCGGTGTCCCAGGCCCAGTCGCCGCTGTCCCGCGCGGCGGCGGCATCGGCCAGCGCATGGACCAAGCAGACCGGGAGCTCGGCCGTGACTAGGGCCTGTCTGAGAAATGAACACCGAGCGGGTGCGTGCTTGGTCCGATTGCCTTGCTGTCCTGACGACAGTCAGTGATTCTGGGCAGGTGCCAGGGCAGAGGAAGAGAAGGTGGCGGCAAGGGGACGCGCGGCAGCGGCTTGCTGCCCGCACCGCGCCGGACGCGGGGCAGTGGGAAGTGGTCGTTGAGACACGAGACCAGGCGGAGATGCGTACGCGGTTGCGTCGCCTTCGGGAGGCAGGAGTCGACGGGGCGATGATCCGGATCGACACGCTGTGTGGGCGCCTGGAGCTGCCGACCGCCTACCGGCTGAGTCGTTTCGTGACGGACCCCGCGCGGGAGTCCGGGCACGAGCACTCTGATAACTGATCTTGTGGTGGGTCGAGGTGAGTTGACGGATGCCGCCTGGGAGCGGATAACGCCGCTGCTGCCAGGAGCGGACGGCCAGGGGCGGCCGTGGCGGGATCACCGGCAGGTGATCAACGGAGTGCTGTGGCGGCTGCGGACCGGGGCGCCCTGGCGGGACCTGCCCCAGCGCTACGGTCCCCGGCAGACCGTCTGCGAGCGGTTCGCCCGCTGGGAGGCCGACGGCACCTGGGCCCGCCTGCCGGAGCACGTGCAGGTCCGCGACGATGCGGTGGGGCAGGCGGCGTGGACGGCGTCGGTGGACTCCACCATCAACCGCGCCCACCAGCACGCCGCCGGCGCCCGCAAAAGGAGGCGACACGCGGGGACGAACCGGAAGATCCGGCATCTGCGGCGCATCGCCAGGCGCTGGGGCGGTCCCGGGGCGGGCTGAGCACCGAGGCGCACCTGGCCGTCGACGGCCGCGGCCTGCCGCTGGCCATCGTGCTCACTCCCGGCCATGCCGGTGATGCCCCGGCCTTCACCGAGGTTCTGGAGACCGTCCGCGTTCCCCGGACCGGGCGGGGACGGCCGCGCACCCGGCCCGAGCACATCGTGGCGGACAAGGCCTATTCCTCCCGCGCGATTCGGGGATGGTGCCGACGGCGCGGCATCGGCGTCACCATCCCCGAACGCGCCGATCAGGTGGCCGGCCGACGACGCCGGGGCTCGGCCGGCGGCCGGCCACCGGCCTTCGACCGTGAGGTCTACCAGGGCCGCAATGTGGTCGAGCGGTGCTTCAACCGGCTCAAGCAGTTCCGCGCCATCGCCACCCGCTTCGACAAGCTCGCCGCCCGCTACCGAGCCGGGCTCCATCTGGCCGCGCTGATCCTGTGGCTCCGCGAATCAACGAAGTGATCTTTACCAGACACGGCCTAGTGCAGACGCCCGGTGCCAGGTCTGGTCGTCGGGCTCGGCCGAGGTCTCTGCCAGGACGTGATGGGCGCGGCGCACTACCTCGCCACCAGCCTCGGCGACGACGCCCTCCCACACGACCGGTGCCGGAAAGGCCACCTTACGGCCACCCGGATCAGCCCGGCGGCCTCGGCGACGGCCAGAGCCGCCTCGGCGGGCGGCCCGGCGGCCCGGTCCACGAGCGGGTGGCGCGTGCTCATCGCAGCGACGCCATCCAGGCCTCGACCTCGTCCGCGCTGCGCGGCAGGCCCGAGGACAGGCATACCGAGCCGTCGTCTGTGATGAGGAAGTCGTCCTCGATCCGGACACCGATGCCGCGCAGCTCCTCAGGCACGGTCAGGTCGTCGGGCTGGAAGTACAAGCCCGGTTCGACGGTGAGGACATGGCCAGCCTCAAGCGTGCCGTTCACGTAATTCTCGTTACGGGCACTGGCACAGTCGTGACAATCCAGTCCGAGCATGTGGCCCGTGCCGCAGACGGTGTACCGGCCGTACAGGGTGGAGTCATGGGCGAGTTCCGTCCCGCCGGGCCGCAGGCCCCAGGAGTCGAGGCCCTCGACGATGACCCGTATCGCGGCGTTATGGAAGTCGCTGAACCGCGCGCCGGGCCGCAGCGCGGCGATGCCCGCCGACTGGGCGGCGAAGACCAGGTCATAGACCCGGCGCTGGACATCGGTGAAACGCCCGCTGACGGGCAGGGTGCGGGTGACGTCACCGGTGTAGAAGGAGTCGGCCTCGACACCGGCGTCCAGCAGGAGCAGGTCCCCATCCCGCACCGGGCCGTCGTTGCGCATCCAGTGCAGGACGCAAGCGTGCGCGCCGGCCGCCGCGATGGTCTCGAAGCCTAGGCCGTAACCGTCCAGCCGGGCCCGCCGGTTGAAGGTGCCCTCGATCCAGCGCTCACCCCGTGCCAAGCCCGTGGCGTGGCGCAGCTCGCCGGCGACGTCGTGGAACCCGGCGACCGTGGACTCCACGGCCGTGCGCAGCTGCTCAATCTCCCACTCGTCCTTGACCAGTCGCAACTCCGACAGAAAGGTGCGCAGTTCAGCCTCGGGGCCAGGTGCGGGTGGCACCAGGGCGTCGACCGATGCGTCCTCGCCGCGCAGCACCCGGGTCGGGACATCTGCGCCGAGGGCTCGTTCCAACTCGCCGCGCGCGGCGGCCTCGATGCCGAAGGCGTCGGCTGTCTCCGACAGCGTCCGGTGACGCCCGACCCAGAACTCGCCGTACTGCCGGTCGCGGTAGAACTCCGTGCCGTTCGGTCCGCCGTCGCGCGGCGACCGCGGTCGGGTGAACAGGGTGACCGAGTGCCCGGTCCCGGTGGGCTCGAACACCAGGACGCTGTCGGGCACCGCCTGCGTCCCCTGCTCGGCGGTGAGGTGGATGAACGCGGAGTGCGGTCTGAAGGTGTAGTCGAAGTCGTTGCTCCGGGCCTTGAGCCCGCCTGAGGGGATAACGATTCGCTCATTGGGGAACCGCTCGGACACCGCCGCGCGCCGCTTGGCCGCGTACACCGCCCCGGGTAGGGGCGGTAGCTTCAGGCCCGTATTCGCCCACCCCTGCCGGAAGCATGCGGCCAGCGCGTCCGGTATCGCGCGATCGTGGCTCCCGACACTGCGCAACCCGTCCTGACGCTCCACCCCGTGCCTCCGATCGTCGTTGATCCACTCCCAAGATAGTAACATTTCACATGTCACGCTCCCATGGTGGGGAGTGGTCGTGGATGCCCTGCGGGGCCTCCAGAGGTCTACCCGGTCGTGCTCCTCGAGCTCCGTCAGGCGGGGCGCTGGCCGGTGACTCATCTCAGGTCCGACAGACCCATCGACGCGATCTTGGCCGGGACGCTCACGGTTGTAATGTCGACGGTCCGGCCACCGTAGATGGTGAAGGCGAGGACTGACAGAGGGATCCGCCCTCGCGCCAGCAGACGATCCCGGGATGGCCGCCGACGAGCGGGTGGTGCGGGCAATGGAGTGGACAGGGCTGTGCCGCACCGTCCCCGCGCACGAGGTGCTGCACGCCCACGCTGCCCGCCCGGCCGAGGCCCGGGCCGCCCGGATCACCCCCGAAGGCATGGACGCGCTGGCCTGGCACCACCACCGCACTAACGCCGACCGGCCGTGCCCCGCCTGGACCGCCAAGCAGACCGACCCCGCCTGGCAGGAGATCGCCCTGCAGCCGCACGAGATGCTGCTGCGCCGCTATACCCACCTCCTGCCCGACCTGACCGCCGCCCCCGCGGCAGCCGGCACCCTGTGGGAGGCCCTGATCGAAGCTCACTACGACACCGCAGCCAACCGCTGGCGCCTCCAACTCGACGACACCGGCCTCGCGGGCCTGGCCCACGCCGTCCATCTGGAGGCGCTGGCCGGACAGGTCACCGCCCGCAACCGCCTCCACCGCACTTGCGGCCTCACCCACCCCCACCTCACCGTCACCACCACGGCCGCCGTCCCGTCCGCCGGGCCCGCGACGGTCGACGCGGCGGCCCCGGAGTAACCACCGGCGGCCGAAGCCGGACCACCCCCGCTCGCGCGGGGCCAGCTTTCTGACCTGCAACGTTAGGAGGGCTTTGTCGTTGCTTGACCACAGTGGCTCCTCAACACCAAGTCATGGTGTCAGAGGTAGCGGTAGCTCGGCCGCTTGTCTGGTTCACCTCCGCTCGCGCGGAGAGGGCAGCCACATCGTCCTCAGCCACGCCACCGCCGACGGGACACCTCCGCTCGCGCGGAGAGGACGTCTGCATGAGACCCTTGGACGGAGTTCCGTTCGGGACACCTCCGCTCGCGCGGAGAGGACATCCGCCCTGGTGACGCGTCCCTGGTCGACCACGGGACACCTCCGCTCGCGCGGAGAGGACTGCTCGGAGCCCTCGACGCCCGCCTTGTTGGCCGGGACACCTCCGCTCGCGCGGAGAGGACCTGAGCACTTCCTTCACCTTCACGTGCTGAGCCGGGACACCTCCGCTCGCGCGGAGAGGACGTCCCGTGTACAGCTCCAGGGGGTCGTGCGCAGGGGACACCTCCGCTCGCGCGGAGAGGACGTCCCGTGTACAGCTCCAGGGGGTCGTGCGCAGGGGACACCTCCGCTCGCGCGGAGAGGACTCGCCGGACCCCGAGAGCGGCGTGCCGCGGTACGGGACACCTCCGCTCGCGCGGAGAGGACCCCTCCACGGCATCGCCACCTCCAGGCAGCACCGGGACACCTCCGCTCGCGCGGAGAGGACGCCGACGCCCTCGAGCACGCCGTGCGCCCGGACGGGACACCTCCGCTCGCGCGGAGAGGACCGTTCTCCCCCCCCGTTGATGGTTCGGTCAGTCCGGGACACCTCCGCTCGCGCGGAGAGGACCTGTACGTCGCGTGCAAGTACGGCGGGTACTCCGGGACACCTCCGCTCGCGCGGAGAGGACCCCTACGTGCAGTCGGCCAACCGGTCCGGGTTCGGGACACCTCCGCTCGCGCGGAGAGGACGGCACCGGCTCCCGGAACTATCCGGTGACGATCGGGACACCTCCGCTCGCGCGGAGAGGACTGCGCCGCGAGCACGCTGCCGTCCCAGGCCCGCGGGACACCTCCGCTCGCGCGGAGAGGACTCGGGGAAGACTGCGCTCATGCCGCTTCCCCGCGGGACACCTCCGCTCGCGCGGAGAGGACGGCGGGCCGGGGTAGAGCCACAGACCGGCCGTCGGGACACCTCCGCTCGCGCGGAGAGGACAACCCCACCTGAACCAGCCCGAGATAGGGCGCCGGGACACCTCCGCTCGCGCGGAGAGGACAGCGCGATACCGAGGGCCAGTGTGGTCCAGGGCGGGACACCTCCGCTCGCGCGGAGAGGACGTCTTCTTCAGGCTGGGGTACTTCTTCGTGACCGGGACACCTCCGCTCGCGCGGAGAGGACTCCCCAGGGCGCGGCTGGAGCCATGCCAGGGTCGGGACACCTCCGCTCGCGCGGAGAGGACGACGCCGCCTCAGGCCCGCGCAGCCGCCGGGACGGGACACCTCCGCTCGCGCGGAGAGGACGGCTGCGGCGAGGGCGCGGCGGTTGGCGGCGGCGGGACACCTCCGCTCGCGCGGAGAGGACGCCGTGGCTCTCCCAGAACATGGACTGTTCGGCGGGACACCTCCGCTCGCGCGGAGAGGACGGCGTGATTCTGCACCCGAAGTCCGGCTCGTACGGGGACACCTCCGCTCGCGCGGAGAGGACACGGACACCCCCGACGCCGCACACAAGGAGTTCGGGACACCTCCGCTCGCGCGGAGAGGACACGTTCCGGATCTACGGCCCGTCCGGCGACTACGGGACACCTCCGCTCGCGCGGAGAGGACGTCGGGTCCTTGACCTGCCGCGCGAAGTCCGTCGGGACACCTCCGCTCGCGCGGAGAGGACTCACCCCCCGACGGTCTGGTCGAACCACAGGTCGGGACACCTCCGCTCGCGCGGAGAGGACGGACTGGATGGACGGCAAGCGGCCACTGGCAGCGGGACACCTCCGCTCGCGCGGAGAGGACGCGGGCGGCCTGGACCATGAGGCGGCATTCGTCGGGACACCTCCGCTCGCGCGGAGAGGACCCGTTGCGGGTTTTCCGATTTCGATTGCGAAAAGGGACACCTCCGCTCGCGCGGAGAGGACGCTGGTGCGTCGGATGTGAGCGCGCATGGTGACGGGACACCTCCGCTCGCGCGGAGAGGACGCCGGGCGGGCCTCCGGGCCCGCGGTGGTCGGCGGGACACCTCCGCTCGCGCGGAGAGGACGAGACGCGCCAGGTACCGACGCGCTAGGGTTGCGGGACACCTCCGCTCGCGCGGAGAGGACACTTCCTGACCTGCGGAGTTAGAACGGCTTTGCCGTTCCTTGACCTAGGTTTCTCTCTGTCACCCGTACATGGTGACAGAGAGGAGGCGCTGTGATGGGCATGGAGAAAGAAGGGTGAGGCGGAAGCTTCAGGAGGCGGGCCAGCCAAGTGGTTGGCCTGCTGCGCTGCGCTTTCCGAGACAGCCAGTCCCCGGGCGGGCATCCGTACGGCTGCCCGCCCGGGGGCTCCGGAGCTGATCAGGTGCTGTGCGGGTGCTCCGCCCGGCCCCTTCCCAGGGACTTTTCAGGGACTTTCCGCTTCTTCCGAGGGAGTTCTCAGGGACTTTCCGTTGTGTAGACGAGAAAGGGCCCGACAACTCCGAAAGGACAGGAACCGCAGGTCAGGGCGGCCTCCTCAGCACTCGATGACGTTGACGGCGAGCCCGCCGCGGGCGGTCTCCTTGTACTTGACCTTCATGTCCGCGCCCGTCTCCTTCATCGTCTTGATGGCCTTGTCCAGGGAGACGTGGTGGCGGCCGTCGCCGCGCAGGGACATCCGGGCCGCGGTGACCGCCTTGACCGCGGCCATGCCGTTGCGTTCGATGCACGGGATCTGGACCAGGCCGCCCACGGGGTCGCAGGTCAGGCCCAGGTTGTGCTCGATGCCGATCTCGGCGGCGTTCTCGACCTGCTCCGGGGAGCCGCCCAGGACCTCCGCGAGGCCGCCCGCGGCCATGGAGCAGGCCGAGCCGACCTCTCCCTGGCAGCCGACCTCGGCGCCGGAGATGGAGGCGTTCTCCTTGAACAGCAGTCCGATGGCTCCCGCGGTCAGCAGGAAGCGCACCACCGTGTCGTCGTCCGCCCCGGGCACGAACTCCATGGCGTAGTGCAGCACGGCCGGGATGATGCCCGCCGCGCCGTTGGTGGGGGCGGTGACGACGCGCCCGCCGGCGGCGTTCTCCTCGTTGACCGCCATCGCGTAGAGCGTCAGCCACTCCATGGCGCGCGCCGCGGCGTCCCCCTCGGCGCGCAGCCGCCGCGCCGAGGCGGCCGCGCGGCGGCGGACCTTCAGGCCGCCGGGCAGGATGCCCTCCCGGGACAGGCCGCGGGCCACGCACTCGCGCATCACCCGCCAGATCTCCAGCAGGCCCGCGCGGATCTCCTCCTCGCTCCGCCAGGCCCGCTCGTTCTCCAGCATCAGCGCCGAGACGGACAGGCCCGTCTCGCGGGTGGCGCGCAGCAGCTCGTCGCCGGTACGGAAGGGGTACTTCAGCACCGTGTCGTCGAGTTTGATGCGGCCGGAGCCGGCCGCGTCCTCGTCCACCACGAAGCCGCCGCCCACCGAGTAGTAGGTCTTCTCCAGCAGCGGTGCGCCGTCGGCGCCGTACGCGGCCAGGGTCATGCCGTTGGCGTGGTACGGCAGCGAGCGGCGGCGGTGCAGCACCAGGTCGCGGTCGACGTCGAAGGCGATCTCGTGGCCGCCGCTGCCCTCGCCGCCTTCGGAGCCGCCCTCGGGGTCCCCCTCCCCGCCGGCGGTGAGCAGACCCAGCCGGCCCGACCGCCGCACCCGTTCGACCTCCGCCTCCGCGGCCTCCACGTCGACGGTGCGCGGCGAGTGGCCCGCCAGGCCCAGCAGCACGGCCTTGGGCGTGCCGTGGCCGTGGCCGGTGGCGCCCAGGGAGCCGAACAGCTCGGCCCGCAGCGAGGCGGTGCGGTCCAGCACGCCCTCCTTGCGCAGGCGGCGTGCGAACATCCCGGCCGCCCGCATCGGGCCGACGGTGTGGGAGCTGGAGGGGCCGATGCCGATGGAGAAGAGGTCGAAGACGGAGATGGCCACGGTGGCGGACTCCCTTGTCTGCTCGTGGTTCGCGGCCCGCCGGGTGCGGCGGGCGTGGAGCCCCGCGGGTGCGCGGGGCGGAGAACGGCGCCGGTGGCGCCGGACGGTGCCGGGTGGTGCCGGACGGTGCCGGGGTCCGGGGTCCGGGTGCGCCGCCGGTCGGGCGGCGCACCCGGGTGCCGTGCCCCGGTCCTACAGGCCCGGGTACAGCGGGTGCTTGTCGGCCAGCGCGGAGACGCGGCCGGCCAGCTCCTTGGCCTTCGCCTCGTCGAACGAGGGCTTCAGCGCCTCGGCGACGACGTCCGCGACCTCGCGGAAGTCGTCGGCGGTGAAGCCGCGCGTGGCCAGCGCCGGGGTGCCGATGCGCAGACCGGAGGTGACCATCGGCGGACGGGGGTCGTTCGGGATGGCGTTGCGGTTGACGGTGATGCCGATGGAGTGCAGGCGGTCCTCGCCCTGGCGGCCGTCCAGTTCGCTGTCGCGCAGGTCGACCAGGACCAGGTGGACGTCGGTGCCGCCCGACAGCACGGCGACGCCCGCCTCGGCGGCGTCCGGCCGCGCCAGCCGCTCGGCCAGCAGCTTCGCGCCCTCCAGGGTACGGCGCTGGCGGTCCTTGAACTCCTCCGTCGCCGCGATCTTGAAGGAGACCGCCTTCGCCGCGATGACGTGCTCCAGCGGGCCGCCCTGCTGGCCGGGGAAGACCGCGGAGTTGATCTTCTTGGCGTGCTCCTGCTTCGACAGGATCACCCCGCCGCGCGGACCGCCGAGGGTCTTGTGGGTCGTGGTGGTGACCACGTCCGCGTACGGCACCGGGTTGGGGTGGAGCCCCGCGGCCACCAGGCCGGCGAAGTGCGCCATGTCCACCATCAGCAGCGCGCCCACCTCGTCGGCGATGCGGCGGAAGGCGGCGAAGTCGAGCTGCCTCGGGTACGCCGACCAGCCGGCGATGATCAGCTTCGGGCGGCGCTCCCTCGCCAGCCGCTCGACCTCCTCCATGTCGACCAGGCCGGTGGTGGCGTCGACGTGGTAGGCGACCACGTCGTACAGCTTGCCGGAGAAGTTGATCTTCATGCCGTGGGTCAGGTGGCCGCCGTGCGCCAGGTCCAGGCCCAGGATGGTGTCGCCCGGCTGCAGCAGGGCGAACATCGCCGCGGCGTTGGCCGAGGCGCCCGAGTGGGGCTGGACGTTGGCGGCCTCGGCGCCGAAGAGGGCCTTCACCCGCTCGCGGGCGATGTCCTCGATCACGTCGACGTGCTCGCAGCCGCCGTAGTAGCGGCGGCCCGGGTAGCCCTCGGCGTACTTGTTGGTGAGGACCGAGCCCTGGGCCTGGAGCGCGGCGACCGGGGCGAAGTTCTCCGAGGCGATCATCTCCAGGGTGGTCTGCTGGCGGCGCAGCTCGGCGTCGACGGCTGCGGCGACGTCGGGATCGACCTCGTGCAGGGAACTGTTCAGAAGCGACATCCGGGTCTTTCCGATCGTGGTGGGCTGGCGGCGGACGGCGGATCCGGGCGTGGAGGAGGCGGGCGGGCCGCCGCTCACTCGCCGGTGAAGGCGGCGTACTCGTCGGCGGACAGCAGGTCCCCCGGCTCGTCCGCCACCCGGACCTTGAACAGCCAACCGCCCTCGTAGGGGGCGGAGTTCACCAGCGCCGGGTCGTCCACCACGTCCTGGTTGACCTCGGTGACCTCACCGGTGACCGGCGCGTACAGGTCGCTGACCGACTTGGTCGACTCCAGCTCGCCGCAGGGTTCGCCCGCGGTCACCGTGTCGCCGACCTCCGGGAGCTGTACGAAGACGACGTCGCCGAGCGCGTTCGCCGCGTGCTCGGTGATGCCGATCGTCGAGACGCCGTCCTCGGCGGCCGACAGCCACTCGTGCTCCTTGCTGTAGCGCAGCTGCTGGGGGTTGCTCATGGCGTGATTCTCCTGATCGGGGATGCGGTGTGAGAAACGGGTCTTGCCAGGTGGGACGGTGTCCCGGGCGGGTGGTGCGGTTGGTGGTACGGGGGGCGGTGCGGCTGGTGGTGCGGGGCGGCCGGGGCCGTCAGCGTTCGCGCCGGTAGAACGGCAGCGCGACGACCTCGTAGGGCTCATGCGTACCGCGGATGTCCACCGCCACACCCCCGGTGCCCGGGGCGGCGTGGGCGGCGTCCACGTACGCCATGGCGATCGGCCTGCCCAGCGTGGGGGAGGGGGCGCCGGAGGTGACCTCGCCGATCACCGAGCCGTCCGCGCCGACCACCGCGTACCCCGCGCGCGGCACCCGGCGGCCGGAGGCGACCAGGCCGACCAGCTTGCGCGGCGGGTTCTCGGCGGCCCGCCCGGCGGCGGCCTCCAGGGCGGCACGGCCGGTGAAGTCGCCGGGCTTGTCGAACTTCACCACGCGGCCGAGTCCGGCGTCGAAGGGGGTGGTGGAGCGGGTCAGCTCGTGCCCGTACAGCGGCATGCCCGCCTCCAGCCGCAGCGTGTCGCGGCAGGACAGCCCGCACGGCACCAGGCCCGCGTCCGCGCCGGCCTCGGTCAGCGCCCGCCACAGCACCTCGGCGTCGCCCGGGGCGACGAACAGCTCGAAGCCGTCCTCGCCGGTGTAGCCGGTGCGTGCGATCAGCGCCTCCACGCCCGCCACCGTGCCGGGCAGCCCGGCGTAGTACTTCAGGCCGTCGAGGTCGGCGTCGGTGAGCTCGGCCAGGACGGCGGGAGCCTGGGGCCCCTGGACGGCCAGGAGGGCGTAGGCGTCGCGGTCGTCGCGCACGGCGGCGCCCGTGAGACCGGAGGCGCCGAGCCGTTCGGTGAGGGCGTCCAGCACCACCTGGGCGTTGGAGGCGTTGGCGACGACCAGGTACTCCTCCTCGCCCAGCCGGTAGACGATCAGGTCGTCGAGGATGCCGCCGGACTCGTCGCAGATCATGGTGTAGCGCGCCCGGCCCACGGGGACGGCGGACAGATGGCCGACCAGGGCGCGGTCCAGCAGCTCGCCGGCCTGCGGGCCGGTGACGGTGATCTCGCCCATGTGGCTCAGGTCGAACAGGCCGGCGCGGGTGCGCACGGCGTTGTGCTCGTCGCGCTCGCTGCCGTAGCGCAGCGGCATCTCCCAGCCCGCGAAGTCCGTCATGGTCGCGCCCAGGGCGCGGTGCACGGAGTCGAGGGCGGTACGGCGGGGGGAATCACTCATGGTCGGCAGGCTCCCAGGTGAGGTGGCGATGTCGTGCGAGGACGGCGGGAAGGACACGCCCTCCCCATCTGTCATCGGAACCTGAGAGGTTCGCCGCGAGTCCGCACGGGCGGGCCACGGCTTGCACCTTGGGTGGGACGGCTCCGCTCGGGGGCCGCCCGCTTTTCAGATCTGCCTCGTCCACACGGTATCGGGGCCTGAGAGATTCAAGGGAGGACTTGCTCCTTCGGCGCCCCGGAAACCGTCGTGACCAGCGTTTTCCGGGAGCTCTCCCGTGCGGACTCGATCGGCCGGTATGCAGTTGACACGCTCATCATCGCACGCCCGGCGCACACCGCCCCGGGCGGGCGCGAAGCCGCGCCGCCACGTCCGGGGCCGGAGGGGTGACCAGACGGGTACGGCGCCGTGACACACCTGGTGAGCGGCCACCTTGTCCGCCGTCATCCTTCTTGACACGCTCAGGGTGACGCCGCGAGCGCGTGGCGCGAAAGCGGGGAGGACGTATCCGGTGAGCAGCCTGGAGAGTGCTTGTACGGCACAGGGCGGGGCGCCGCCCCGGCGCAGGACCGCGACGGCGCCGGGGAAGGCGGCGGACAGGGCGGCGGACAGGGCGGCGCCCGCGGCGGCGGGGAGAGCGGGCGGCCGCGATCTGCGCGGCACCGCGGCGGTGCGGGTCCTGCGCTTCCCCGCGGGCGACCGGGTCGTCGTCTCCGGGCTGCCGGGCAGCGGCAAGTCCACCCTGATCCGCCGCGTGGTCGCCGAGGACGCCGCGGTGGTGCGGATCGACTCCCAGGACATGCGGGAGCGCTGGGAGCGGCGGATGCCCGCCCGGCTGCCGTACGCCGTCTACCGCCCCCTGGTGAGGATCGCCCACTACCTGGCGCTGCGGCGGGCCCTGGCCTCGGGAGCCGGGGTGGTGGTGCACGACTGCGGCGCCCAGGGCTGGGTGCGCCGCTGGCTGGCCCTGGACGCGCGGCGGCGCGGGCGGGCCGTGCACCTGCTGCTGCTGGACGTGCCGGCCCGGGTGGCGCTGGCCGGGCAGGCGGAGCGGGGGCGCGGGGTGTCGGCGTACGCCTTCGCCCGGCACCGGCGGGCGGTGCGCCGCCTGGTGGCGGACGCGGAGGCCGGACGGCTGCCCCCGGGCTGCGTCGCCTCGGTGCTGCTGGACCGGACGGCGGCGGGGGCGCTGCGCGGGGTGGTGTTCGACTGACTCCCGCCGTCCGCGCCCCCCGGGATGCGGGCGCGGACGACGGACGGACGCACCCGCCCGGTGCCGATAGGGTTTTCCCATGACCATCCCGCAGCAGTACGGACCGGGGCACGGCGGCGGCTGGCCCGGCAACGAGCTGGAGGAGACCCTCGCCGCCTCCCTCGGCGCCCCCGGAGCGGGCGCCCGGCTGCTGGAGGTGCTCGGGCGCAGCAGTCTGTGGGTGCCGCTGCCCGAGGGCGGCGGGCCGACGAGTCCCAACCTGGACCTGCCCACGATCCAGCTCGACGGAGCGCCCTACGTCCCCGTCTTCAGCTCCGAGCAGCAGTTCCTGCAGTGCGTCGGCTCGCACCTGTCCTTCGCCGTCGCGCCCGCGCGGGAGTTCGCCCGCGGCCTGCCGCCGCAGGTGGGCATCGCGGTCAACCCCGAGGGCACCGTCGGCGTCCCCCTGCCCCCGGCCGCCGTGGCCGAACTGTGCCGGGAGGGCGGGGGCGAGGGGATTCCGGGGATGGCGAGCGGTGCCCGGGTCCGGCTCTTCGAGCCCGACTGGCAGGAGGAGCCGGTGGACTTCCTGGCCGCCGCGGCCGGGGAGTTCGCGGTGCTGCCGCAGGTCCGCACCGCGCGCCGCGGCCTGGCCAGCGTCGAGGGCGACCCGCCCGCGCTGTTCGTCGGAGTGGAGCTGGACCTGCTGGACCCGCAGGCCCGCGTCGCGGCGCACGACGCGCTCGGCCGCGCGCTGGGCCGGGAGCCGGTGCGCTGGCCGGTGCAGATGGTGCTGCTGGACGCGGCCCAGGACCCGGTCGTGGACTGGATGCGCCAGTGCGTGCGGCCCTTCTACAACCGCCAGGACCAGCCGTACTGACGTCCGGGCCGCACGGTGTCCCGGGCGGCCGCGACCGGGAAGCCGGCCCGTCCGCCGCCGGGGCGTCCGCGTCCGCGGACGGCCGAGTGGTCCGGGCACTGTCGGGCGCGGACCGTAAGCTGGTTGGATGTCGGGACGGGACGCGCGCGCGGCCCGGTGAGCGAGGACGACGCGAGAAGGGGCGGCCCACGTGAGCGCGGGTGGAAGCGTTGAGCAGCTGCTGCGGCAGGTGGCGCCCGGGCGGTACGACACCTATGAATCGCTGCTGCACGCCCTCGCCTCCGGCCGGGTGTGGATGCTGCTCTGGCACGGCCGGGCCGGGTCCCCCGACGCCCAGTACGGGAACATGGAGGTCGCCGGGCACGGCTACGCGCCCTGCGTGACCTCCGAGCAGGAACTGGCCGCCTCCGGCTGGACCAGGGACCACGAGGTGGTCGGCGGACGCGAGATCGCCGCCGCCCTCTTCCCCGACCGCTGGGGGCTGTGGCTCAACCCGCACGCGCCCGGCGGCGGCGTCGGCGTCCCCTGGCTGGACCTGCGCCGGATCGCGGGCGGGCTGGAGAGGCTGCCGGCCGGGCCGCTTCGCATCGGTGAACCGACCGTGGACGTACCGCACTTCTACGCCCAGCTGGTGCACAACGCCCACCGCACGCCCGCCGTGCGCACCCTGCGCCGGGCCTGGGTGCAGCCCGCCCTGGGCGCGCCGCAACTGGTGATCGGCCTCGACCTGTACGACTCCGCGCCGCAGGCGGTGGAGTCGGTGCGGTCGATGATGCAGCAGTCGGTGGCCGCGGTGCCGGACGGACTGGCGGTCTCCACGGTGTCGATGTCGGACGAGTACGACCCGGTCGCCATGTGGCTGCGGGCCAACTCCCGGCCGTTCTTCGACCGCGACGCCCACGCCGCCGCCCCCGCGGCGGCCCCCGGGCACGGCTACGGCTACCCCCGCCCCTACTGACGTGGAACCACCTGCCGGACGGGCCTGCGCGGCGGGGCTCGCCGCGGGGCCTGCGGCGGGGCCGGACCGGTGGGGTTCCCAGGGCCCCGCGGGCGCCGGTCCGCGACCCGCCGGCGGCCGGTTGTTTCGTCCGGTATCCACGCTTTGACCTGCGCTGTCGCCGTTTCGGGCGCCAGGGTCTCAGGTCTATATCACCGACATGCGGACAGTTCACACCGATGGTTGGGCGCAGTACTGTTCGGGCGACCAGCAGTCAAACCGTCACCGACCCCTGAGGTGGAACATGCGAATAACCGGTTCCAGGGTCGTCCAGACGATCGCGGCGACCCTCGCGGTTGGTGTGATCGCCACTGGATGTGCCAGTGAACGAGGCGAGAAGGACGAAGGCAAGGGTGGGAAAACCTTCGTCTTCGGCGCCGCCGGAGACCCGGGCTCCCTGGACCCGGCGCTGGCGAGTGACGGTGAGACGTTCCGGGTCACGCGCCAGGCCTTCGAGGCGCTGATCGAGCACGAGCCGGGCGGCACCGAGCTGGTCGGCGGCCTCGCCAAGTCGTGGGAGTCCGACGAGAGCGGCACCGAGTGGACCTTCAAGCTCCAGGAGGGCGTGAAGTTCCACGACGGCGAGAAGCTGACCGCCGAGGCGGTGTGCAAGAACTACGACCACTGGTTCAACTGGACCGGCACGTACCAGAACAGCGCGGTCTCGTACTACTGGCAGACCGTCTTCGGCGGCTTCGCCAAGAACGAGGACAAGGACACGCCCAAGGCCAACTACAAGGGCTGCGAGGCGAAGGACGAGAACACCGCCGTCATCAGCGTCCACGAGCCCTCGGCCAACCTGCCCGGCGGCTTCTCCCTCCAGGCGCTGGCCATCCACTCCCCGAAGGCCATCGACAAGTACAAGGAGCAGGAGGCCACCGGCGAGAACGACGCCATCTCCTACCCCAAGTACAGCCAGGAGGCCGGTACGGTCGCGGGCACCGGCCCCTTCCGGATCACCGAGTGGGACAAGGGCAACAAGGAAGTCACCCTCGAGCGGTTCGACGACTACTGGGGTGAGAAGGCCGGCGTCGAGAAGCTGGTCTTCCGCACCATCGCCGAGGAGTCCGCACGCCGCCAGGCGCTGCAGGCCGGCAACATCCACGGCTACGACCTGGTCGCGCCCTCGGACGTGAAGACCCTGGAGAAGGAAGGCTTCCAGGTCCCGGTCCGCGGCGTGTTCAACATCTTCTACGTGGGCTTCTCGCAGGAGGCGAACAAGGCCCTGGAGAAGAAGGACGTCCGCCAGGCGCTCACCCACGCCATCGACCGCGAGAACGTCGTCAAGACGCAGCTGCCCGAGGGCGGCGTGGCGGCCACCCAGTTCATGCCGGACACCGTCGACGGCTACTCGAAGGACGTCGCCACCTACGAGTTCAGCACCGACAAGGCCAAGGAGCTGCTGAAGAAGGCCGGCGAGGAGAAGCTGAAGGTCACCTTCTGCTACCCGACCGAGGTCACCCGCCCGTACATGCCCGCCCCGGCCGACATGTACGAGCTGATGAAGTCCGACCTGGAGAAGGCCGGTGTCGGCGTCGACCCCAAGCCCATGAAGTGGGCCCCGGACTACCTGGACGCCACCGAGGCCGGCTCGTGCGACCTGCACCTGCTGGGCTGGACCGGTGACTTCAACGACGCCTACAACTTCATCGGCACCTGGTTCTCCGGCTACGACAAGCAGTGGGGCTTCCGCGACGACAAGGTCTTCGACGCGGTGAAGAAGGCCGAGGCCGAGCCGGACGTCGCCAAGCGGGTCGAGCTGTACAAGAAGGCCAACGAGGTGATCATGGACTACATCCCCGGTGTCCCGGTCTCCTCCTCCCCGCCGTCCATCGCGTTCGCCAAGGACGTCAACCCCCCGAAGGTCTCCCCGCTGACGCAGGAGAACTTCGCCGAGGTCTCCTTCAAGTAAAAGCATGACCGCGCGCAGGTCCGCCCGGCCACGGCATCCGAAGTGGCCGGGCGGACCTGCCCATGAGGACCAAGAAAGGGGCATCGCGGGGTGTTGCGTCTCGTCGTACGAAGACTGCTCCAACTGATACCCACCCTGCTGGGCCTGTCGGTTCTGCTGTTCATCTGGCTGAACCGGCTGCCCGGTGGACCCGCCGCGGCCATGCTCGGCGAGCGCGCCACGGCCGCCGACAAGGCACGCATCGAGGCGGCCCTCGGGCTCGACCAGCCCGTGTGGATCCAGTACGGCCGCTTCCTCAAGCGGCTGTCCGAGCTGAACCTGGGGGTCTCCACCCAGACCGGCCAGCCGGTGTGGGACGAGTTCACCCGGGCGTTCCCCGCCACGGTGGAACTCGGGATATCGGCCATGATCATCGCCATCGCCGTCGGCGTGCCGCTGGGCTACTTCGCCGCCCGCCGGCGCGGCAGCTGGCTGGACGTCACCGCGGTCTCCGGCTCCCTGGTGGGCATCTGCATCCCGGTGTTCTTCCTGGCCTTCCTGCTCAAGGCGGTCTTCGCCGTCCAGCTCGGCTGGTTCCCCAGCTTCGGCCGCCAGACCACCGGCATCGACGCCACCGAGGTCACCGGCTTCTACGTCCTGGACGGCATCCTCACCGGCGAGTTCGACGCGGCCTGGGACGCGGCGATGCACCTGGTGCTCCCGGCCCTGGCGCTCTCCTCCATCCCGCTGGCCATCATCACCCGCATGACCCGGGCCAGCGTCCTGGAGGTGCTCGGCGAGGACTACGTGCGCACCGCCGAGTCCAAGGGCCTGAGCCGGCAGGTGGTGCGCGGCCGCCACGTGCTGCGCAACGCGCTGCTTCCGGTGGTCACCGCCATCGGCCTGCTCACCGGCGGTCTGCTGTCGGGCGCGGTGCTCACCGAGTCGGTCTTCGCCTTCGGCGGCATCGGCTCGTTCATCAAGACCGCCATCGACGAGCGCGACTATCCGGTCCTGGTGGGCTTCATCATGTTCATCGCGGCTGCGTACGTCGTCATCAACCTGCTGGTTGACCTCGCCTACAGCCTTATCGACCCGAGAGTGCGGGTGCACTGATGAGCACCAAGACCGACAAGATCGACCGGCTCGCCGAGCTCACCGCCTCCACCGAGACCTCCACGGGCGCCAGTCTGTGGGTCGAGGCCTGGCGCAGGCTCAAGGGCAGCAAGATGGCCGTGATCGGCGCGTGCATCATCGGTGTGTTCGTGGTGGTCGCGATCGTGGGCCCGTGGGTCGCCCCGTACAGCCCCACCGCACAGCTGTGGCGCGGCGAGGTCTTCACCAACCAGAACATCTTCGTCGGCCCCCGCGCCGAGAACTGGCTCGGTCTGGACCACCTGGCCCGCGACGAGTTCTCCCGGATGCTGGTGGGGGCCCGCCAGACCCTGCTGGTCGGCATCGTCGCCACGCTGCTGGGCTTCACCGTCGGCGCGCTGATCGGCGGCGCCTCGGGCGCCGCCCTGGTGCTGGGCGGCAAGGTCGGCCGCCGGATCGACACCGTCGTGATGCGCTTCATCGACATCATGCTGGCGCTGCCCTCGCTGCTGCTGGCCGTGTCCATCGCGGCGGTCCTGGGCCAGTCCCTGACCACCGTGATGATCGCGGTGGGCGTGGTGCAGATCCCCGTCTTCGCCCGGCTGCTGCGCGGCGCCATGCTGGCGCAGGGCGGCTCGGACTACGTGCTGGCCGCCCGGGCCCTCGGGGTGCGCAAGCGGCGCATCGCGCTCGGCCACGTGCTGCCCAACTCGCTGAGCCCGGTGATCGTCCAGGCCACCCTGAGCCTGGCCACCGCCATCATCGAGGCGGCGGCGCTGTCCTACCTCGGCCTGGGCAACCCCGACGCCGCCGAACCGGAGTGGGGCGTCATGCTGGCCCAGGCGCAGGACTACTTCGACAGCGCACCGATGCTCGCGATCTACCCCGCGCTGGGCATCATCGTCACCGCCCTCGGCTTCACCCTGCTGGGCGAGGCGATGCGGGAAGCCCTCGACCCGAAACTGCGGAGTTGATCACATGGCCCTGCTTTCCGTGGACGAACTGACCGTCACCTTCACCCAGCGCGGCCGGCGCGACGTGAAGGCCGTGTCGGGAGTGTCCTTCGACGTCGACCAGGGCCAGGTCGTCGGCCTGGTCGGGGAGTCGGGCTGCGGCAAGTCCGTCACCTCGCTCGCCCTGATGGGGCTGCTGCCCTCCAGGGGCGTGAAGGTCGGCGGCCGGGCCGACTTCGACGGCACCGACCTGCTGACCATGGGCGGCAGGAGGATGCGGGACCTGCGCGGCTCCCAGCTCGCGATGATCTTCCAGGACCCGCTGTCCTCGCTGAACCCGGTCGTCCCCATCGGGATCCAGGTCACCGAGATCCTGACCCGGCACCGGGGGCTCAAGGGCGAGGCCGCCCGCAGGGAGGCCGCCTCCCTGCTGGACCGGGTCGGCATCCCCGACCCCGACCGGCGGCTGAAGGAGTACCCGCACCAGCTCTCCGGCGGCATGCGGCAGCGCGCCCTGATCGCCATGGCGGTGGCCTGCGCGCCGCGGCTGCTGATCGCCGACGAGCCGACCACCGCCCTGGACGTGACGATCCAGGCCCAGATCCTGGAACTGCTCAAGGAACTGGTCGACCAGGAGGGCACCGCCCTGCTGATGATCACCCACGACCTGGGCGTGGTCGCGGGCCTGTGCGACCAGGTCAACGTGCTCTACGCGGGCAAGGTGGTGGAGTCCGCCGCGCGGCGCGAGCTGTTCGAGGCGCCGACCCACCCGTACGCCAACGGGCTGCTGGGGTCCATCCCCCGGCTCGACGCGCCGCGCGGCGAGCCGCTGAGGCCGGTGCGCGGCTCCATCAACGACACGATCGCCTGGGAGGACGGCTGCGCCTTCGCCCCCCGGTGCGACCACTACACGCTGGAGTGCCTCCAGGGCACCCCGGTGCTGGGCGAGCCCCGCAAGCCCGGGCACCAGGTGCGGTGCGTCAACCCGGTGCTCTCCGGGGGCGCCGCCGAACTGCGCCGCTCCGCGCTGCCCGAGCCGGACGAGGTGCCGGGGGCGGGCGCCGCCGACGGCACCGGGCCGGAGGGGGACGGGCCGGCGGAGAAGGACGCGGTCGAGACGGCCGGCACGGCCGAGAAGGAGGCCGGAGCATGAGCCTGCTCCAACTGAACGGTGTGAAGGTCCACTTCCCGGTGCGGAGGGGCGTCCTCTTCGACCGCACGGTCGGCCACGTCTACGCCGTCGACGGTGTCTCGCTCTCCGTCGAGCCGGGCCAGACGTACGGCCTGGTGGGCGAGTCGGGCTGCGGCAAGACCACGCTGGGCCGGGCGGTCCTGCGCCTGGTGGACGTCACCGACGGCGAGGTCGTCTTCGACGGCACCGACCTGGCGAAGCTGCCCGACGAGGAGATGCGCCGCTTCCGCCGCCGGCTCCAGATGGTCTTCCAGGACCCGCTGGGCAGCCTCAACCCCCGGCAGAACATCGAGTCGATCCTCTCCGAGGGCATGGAGGCCCACGGCATCGGCGCGGACCAGGCCGAGCGCAGGGAGAGGATCCGCAAGATCCTGGCGAGGGTCGGGCTGCCGGCGGGCTCGCTCTCCCGCTATCCGCACGAGTTCTCCGGCGGGCAGCGCCAGCGCATCGGCATCGCCCGGGCGCTGGTCCTGGAACCGGACGTGATCATCTGCGACGAGCCGGTCTCCGCCCTGGACGTCTCCATCCAGGCCCAGGTGATCAACCTGCTGGAGGAGCTCCAGCGGGAGATGGGCCTGACCTACGTGGTCATCGCCCACGACCTGGCCGTGGTGCGGCACATCTCCGACGTCGTCGGGGTGATGTACCTGGGCTCGCTGGTGGAGGAGGCGCCCAGCGACATGCTGTACGCCGAGCCCCGGCACCCGTACACCCGGGCGCTGATGTCGGCCGTGCCGGTGCCCGATCCGGAGGTCGAGGACAGCCGCGAGCGCATCCTGCTCACCGGCGACCTGCCCTCCCCGGCGAACCCGCCGGCGGGCTGCCGCTTCCACACCCGCTGCCCGTGGAAGCAGGAGACGCGCTGCGCGACCGACCGCCCCGAGCTGCGGGACCTGGGCGGCGGGCACCGGGTGGCCTGCCACTGGGCCGAGGAGATCGCCGACGGCCGGATCAGCCCCACGCACAACGCGGCCCAGGTGGTCCCGGCCGGGCACGCCGAGCACCACGGCCGGCACACCGAAGCGGCCGGGCAGGCCGAGCCGGCCGGGAGCACCGGGAGCACCGGGTCGCCCGCTGCCGTGAAGACGGAGAAGGACGAGAAGACGGAGAAGGCCGCGACCGCGGCCGAGTGAGCCGTACGCCCCGCTCTCCCGGCCCCCGGGCGCAGTATCCCCCCGCACCGCCCGCCTCCGCCCCATGAGCGCGGAGGCGGGCGGTGCGGCGTACGCGGCACCTGTTACAACCGGGGGGTGGATCTGTTCACCCCCTCCGTCCAGCACTGGCTCGACCTGGCCGGGATCTTCGTCTTCGCCGTCTCCGGCGCGCTGCTCGCCGTCCGCAAGAACTTCGACGTCGTCGGCATGGCGCTGCTCGCCTCGGTCACCGGGCTGGGCGGCGGGCTCTTCCGGGACCTGGTGATCGGGGCGGTGCCCCCGGCCGCCTTCACCGACCTCGGCTACCTGCTGACCCCGCTGGCCGCCACGGTGCTGGTCTTCTTCCTCCACCCGCAGGTGGAGCGGATCAACCGGGCGGTGATGGTCTTCGACGCGGCCGGGCTCGGCCTGTTCTGCGTCACCGGCACGGTCAAGGCGCACGCCTACGGGCTCGGTCTGACCGCCTCGGTCGTCATGGGGCTGGCCACGGCGGCGGGCGGCGGTGTGCTGCGCGACGTCCTGGCCAACGAGGTCCCCTCGCTGCTGCGCTGGGACCGCGAGGTCTACGCGGTGCCGGCCGTCGTCGGGGCGACGGCGGTGGCGCTGCTGATCAAGGCCGGGGAGCTGAACGGGGTGACCAGCGGCGCGGCGGCCGCCCTCGCCTTCGTCCTGCGGCTGCTGGCCCTGCGCTACAACTGGCGCGCGCCGAGGGCCTGGCACCGTCGCAGCCAGCGGACCGAGGGGAGCGAGGAGGAGGCGTGAGGGGGCTGCCGAGACTTGGCTACTAGCCGGTAATAAAAGCCTGTACCGTGTACTGCCATGACCGAGGCAACCATCGGTACCAGCGCGTTCGATCGCGACACGGCCGTCATCGCACAGGGGGAGGGCGTCTACGGCGCCGACCTCTCCGACCAGTGGACCATCGGGCACGCCGTCAACGGCGGCTACCTGCTGGCCCTGCTCGGCCGCGCCCTCGGCGACGCGCTGCCGCACCCCGACCCCTTCACCATCACCGCGCACTACCTCACCGCCTCCCGGCCCGGCCCGGCGACCGTGCGCACCACCGCCGTGCGCGCCGGCCGCACCCTGTCGACCGGCGCCGCCTCCCTCCTCCAGCGGGACGAGGACGGGCAGGAGGTCGAGCGCATCCGCGTGCTGGCGAGCTACGGGGATCTGGCCGCGCTGCCCGACGACGTCCGCACCAGCGCCAAGCCGCCGCAGATCCCGCCGTACGAGAGCTGCCTCGGGGCCAGGGACGGCATGGACCCGTCCGCCGTTCCGCCCATCACCCACCAGATCGACCTGCGCCTGGACCCGGCCACCGTCGGCTGGGCGGTCGGCGCGCCCAGCGGGCGCGGTGAGATGCGCGGCTGGTTCGGGCTGGCCGACGGCCGCGACCACGACCCCCTCTCCCTGCTGCTGGCCGTGGACGCCCTGCCGCCCACCGCCTTCGAGCTGGGCCTGTCGGGCTGGGTCCCGACGGTGGAGCTGACCGTCCACGTCCGCCGGCGCCCGGCCCCCGGGCCGGTGCGGGTGTCCATCACCACCCGCAACCTGGCCGGCGGCTTCCTGGAGGAGGACGCCGACGTCTGGGACAGCGAGGACCGGCTCGTCGCCCAGTCCCGCCAGCTCGCCCGCGCCCTGCCGGCCTGAGCGCGGACCCGGCCGCGGCCCCGGCCCCCTCCTGTGAGGGGGCCGGGGCCGCGGCCGCATGCGGAGGGCGGCGCGGGGCACACGTAACGACGTCGCCCGAGTGCCCCGGCACCCGCTGTGACCGGCGCGAACGCGGTGCGCGACCGGACGGGCGGGGCCGGTGGCGCGGGAGTGGCGAAGCCCTTCACGGGTAGCCTGAAAAGGGACGAAAAACGCCAGACGCAACAAATCTCCCATGTGAGAGAAGTGAAGGTGGTCAACGGATGTACGCCGTGAAGAGCACACTGCCCGACCAGGACCTCAAGGTCGTCGGAGAGGCGCTGCAGGGCGCACTGGTGGACCTGGTCGATCTGTCGCTGGTGGCCAAGCAGGTCCACTGGACCGTGATCGGGCCGCGGTTCCGCTCCATCCACCTCCAGCTCGACGAGGTCGTGGAGACCGCGCGCACCTACTCCGACACCGTCGCCGAACGCGCCGCGGCCCTGGGCCTGGCCCCCGACGGCCGCGCCTCCGCCCTCGCCTCCGGCAGCGCCGTCACCGGAGTGGAGAGCGGCTGGCACCAGGACGACAAGGCCGTCGAGGTCATGGTCGGCGCGCTGGCCTCCGTGGTGAACCGGATGCGCGAGCGCATGGACGCCACCGAGAAGCCGGACCCGGTTACCCAGGACATCCTCATCTCGGTCATCGCCGACCTCGAGAAGCACCACTGGATGTTCCAGGCCGAGCACAAGGTCGACTGAGGGCGCCGAGGCCGACTGAAGGCGCCCCCCGCCCCGCCCCGTGGCGTCCGGGGCGGGGCCCCGGGAGCGAGGACCGGCCCTCTGGCCGGTCCTCGCTCCCGTCCAGGCCCGGGCGGCTCGTAGAATCGGTTAACCATGGCCTACCTTGACCACGCCGCCACCACCCCGATGCTTCCGGAGGCGGTGCAGGCGATGACCGCCCAGCTCGGCCTCGTCGGCAACGCCTCCTCCCTCCACGCGGCAGGAAGGCGGGCCCGGCGCACGGTGGAGGAGGGGCGCGAGGCCCTCGCCGCCGCCCTCGGCGCCCGGCCGAGCGAGGTGGTCCTCACCTCCGGCGGCACCGAGGCCGACAACCTCGCCGTCAAGGGCCTGTACTGGGCCCGGCGCGCGGCCGATCCCGTCCGCACCCGTGTCCTGGCCAGCCCCGTGGAGCACCACGCCGTCCTCGACGCCGTCCACTGGCTGGCCGACCACGAGGGCGCCCGGGTGGAGTGGCTGCCGGTCGACCCCCTGGGGCGTGTCCACCCCGAGGCGCTGCGCGAGGCGGTCGTACGCAGGCCCGAGGACGTCGCCCTGATCACCGTGATGTGGGCCAACAACGAGATCGGCACCCTTCAGCCCACCGCCGAACTGGCGGCGGTGGCGGCCGAGTTCGGCATTCCGATGCACGCGGACGCCGTCCAGGCCGTCGGCCAGGTGCCGGTGGACTTCGCCGCCTCCGGACTGGCCGCGATGACGGTCAGCGGCCACAAGATCGGCGGCCCGTACGGCGTCGGCGCACTGCTGCTGGGCCGGCAGTGGGCCCCCACCCCGCTGCTGCACGGCGGCGGCCAGGAGCGCGACGTGCGCTCCGGCACCCTCGACGTGCCCGCCGTCGCCGCCTTCGCGGTCGCCGCGCGGCTGGCGGCCGAGCGGCGCGAGGGGTTCGCCCGTGATGTCGGCGCCCTGCGGGACGCGCTGGTGGCGGCCGTGACCGAGGCCGTGCCGGACGCGGTCCTGGGCGGCGACCCCGACCCGGCCGGGCGGCTGCCCGCCAACGCGCACTTCTCCTTCCCCGGCTGCGAGGGCGACTCGCTGCTGCTCCTGCTGGACGCCCAGGGCATCGAGTGCTCCACCGGCTCGGCCTGCACCGCCGGCGTCGCCCAGCCCAGCCACGTCCTGCTGGCCACGGGCACCGACCCGGAGCTGGCCCGGGGCACCCTGCGCTTCTCGCTGGGCCACACCTCCACCAAGGCGGACGTGGACGCGGTGGCGGCCGCCATCGGCCCGGCCGTGGAGCGCGCCCGCGGCGCCGGGCTGTCGTAACCGCGAACCCCCTTCACCGATGCGGCCGGACCCGGGTCCGGCCGCATCGGCGTCTGCGCCCCTGTCCGAAACCGGTCCGTGCGGCCGACCGTTCGAGTACAGTGTACGCAATTCATCGGCCCGGCCACCGCCCGGCACCGCTTTGCGCGGGCCGGCCCGGCAGCCTGCCCGGGACACGACCACCACCGCGACTCGCAGCAAGGGAAAGCCGGATGCCCGCAGATTCCTCCAGTCCCCGACCGCCGCACGCCGCCGACGGCCACGACACGATCCAGGTGCGCGGTGCCCGGGAGAACAACCTCCGGAACGTCTCCCTGAACATCCCCAAACGCCGCCTGACGGTCTTCACCGGTGTCTCCGGATCCGGCAAGTCATCGCTGGTCTTCGGCACCATCGCCGCGGAGTCGCAGCGCCTGATCAACGAGACGTACACCGCCTTCGTCCAGTCGTTCATGCCGAGCCTGGGCCGTCCCGACGTCGACGGCCTGCACAACCTGAGCGCCGCCATCGTCGTCGACCAGGAGCGGATGGGCGCCAACTCCCGCTCCACGGTGGGCACCGCCACCGACGCCCACACCATGCTGCGGATCGTCTTCAGCCGGCTCGGCACCCCGCACATCGGCACCTCCACCGCCTTCAGCTTCAACAGCGCCGAGGGCATGTGCCCGGAGTGCGAGGGCCTCGGGCGGGTCTCCGAGATGGACATCGACCAGCTCGTGGACCGGGACCGCACCCTCAACGAGGGCGCGATCACCGTGCCCGGGTTCCCCGTCGGCTCGTGGTCCTGGCAGATCATGGCCGGCTCCGGCTTCTACGACCCCGACACCAAGCTCGCGGACTTCACCCCCGAGGAGTGGGACGCCCTGCTGTACAAGCCCGCGACCAAGGTCAGGACGGCCATGGGCAACGCCACCTACGAGGGGCTGGTGACCAGGGTCCGCCGCACCTACCTGGCCAAGGACCGCGAGTCGATGCAGCCGCACATCCGGGCCTTCACCGACCGGGCCGTGGTCTTCGCCGACTGCCGGGCCTGCGGCGGGGCGCGCCTGAACGCCGCCGCCCTCTCGTCGAGGATCGACGGCGTCAACATCGCCGAGTGCTCCGCGATGCAGATCAGCGACCTGGCCGGGTTCGTCGCGGGCATCGGGGACGAATCCGTGGCGCCCCTGCTGGCGAGCCTGCGGCAGCTGCTGGACTCGCTGGTCGAGATCGGGCTGGGCTACCTGAGCCTGGACCGCACCTCGGGCAGCCTCTCGGGCGGCGAGGCGCAGCGGGTGAAGATGGTCCGCCACCTCGGCTCCTCCCTCACCGACGTCACCTACGTCTTCGACGAGCCCACCACCGGCCTCCACCCGCACGACATCCAGCGGATGAACAACCTGCTGCTGCGCCTGCGCGACAAGGGCAACACCGTTCTCGTCGTCGAGCACAAACCCGAGGTCATCGCCATCGCCGACCACGTCGTCGACCTCGGCCCCGGGGCCGGGACGGCCGGCGGGGAGATCGGCTACAGCGGCGACGTGGCCGGGCTGCGCGCCTCCTCCACCCTGACCGGCCGCTACCTGGAGCACCGGGTCCGGCTGCGCGAGGAGGTGCGCACCCCGAACGGGCACCTGCCCATCAGGGGCGCGCGGCAGCACAACCTCAAGGACGTGGACGTCGACATCCCGCTCGGCGTGCTCTGCGTGGTCACCGGTGTCGCCGGCTCCGGCAAGAGCTCGCTGATCCACGGCGCGCTGCCCGGCCGGGAGGGCGTCGTCGTGGCCGACCAGTCGCCGATCCGCGGCTCGCGCCGCAGCAATCCGGCCACCTACACCGGACTGCTGAACCACATCCGCACCGCCTTCGCCAAGGCCAACGGGGTCAGGGCGGCGCTGTTCAGCGCCAACTCCGAGGGCGCCTGCCCCGCCTGCAACGGCGCCGGCGTCGTCTACACCGACCTCGCCATGATGGCCGGGGTGGTCTCGGTCTGCGAGCAGTGCGAGGGGAAGCGCTTCACCCCCGGCGTCCTCGCCCACAAACTGCGCGGCAAGGACATCAGCGAGGTCCTGGCCATGTCGGTGGCCGAGGCCCACGAATTCTTCCCCTCCGGCCAGGCGCACACCGTGCTGGGCCGCCTCGTCGACGTCGGCCTGGAGTACCTCAGCCTGGGGCAGCCCCTGAACACCCTCTCCGGAGGCGAGCGGCAGCGCCTGAAACTGGCCGTCAACATGGCCCAGAAGGGCGCGGTCTACGTACTGGACGAGCCGACCACCGGTCTCCACCTGGCGGACGTGGACCAGCTGCTGGCCCTGCTCGACCGGCTGGTGGACGAGGGCAACACGGTCATCGCCATCGAGCACCACCAGGCCGTGATGGCCCGCGCCGACTGGCTGATCGACCTCGGCCCGGGCGGCGGCCACGACGGCGGCCGGATCGTCTTCACCGGCACCCCGGCCGAGCTCGTCGCCAAGGGCGACACCCTGACCGCCCGGCACCTGCGCGAGTACGTGGGGACCGGCGTGGCGGCCGACGTGAAGACCGGCGTGTAGGAAGCGGGAGGGCCGGCCCGTCCCCGCCGGGGAGGGCCGGCCGCTTTCCGCTCACACCCGGCGGATCACGCCTGGCGGACCGGCACGTCCCGGACCATCCGCATGTACCGGTCCCAGTCCCAGTGCGGCCCGGGGTCGGTGTGGTCGGTGCCGGGCACCTCGACGTGGCCGATGATGTGCTCGCGGTCCCGGGGCAGGCCGTACCGGTCGCATACCCCGGCCGTCAGCGCCGCCGACGCCCGGTAGGTGGCGTCGGTGATCGTCTCCGGACGGTCCACGAAGCCCTCGTGCTCGATGCCGACGCTGCGCTCGTTGAACTCGCGGTTGCCCGCGTGGTACGCCACGTCCAGCTCCCGCACCATCTGCGTCACCTTCCCGTCGGAGGTGCGCACCACGTAGTGCGTCGCGGCGCGGTGGGACGGGTCCTGGAAGACCTTCAGGGCCACCGCGTAGGGGCCCTGGATGACGTGCACCACCACCCGGTCGATGGTGTAGTCGTAGGGCCGGTCGGCCCGCCGCCAGTTCGCCTCGGACGCCGGCAGCCAGTCCGCGCCCGGATGGTCCACCTCGCCCTCGGTGCGCGGCCGGTCCACGCCCGGCACCTTCCACCACGTCCGGGCCAGATCGTCGCGGGCCGCGTACCCGAGGGCGCCCAGCCCCGCCGCCGCGCCGCCGACCAGCAGGGCGCGGCGGCCCACCGGCCGCCCCTTCCCGTCCGCCCGGCGGTGTCCGGGGGCATCTTTCTCGCTCACGGCGAGCACAACGCCCGGGAACACCCGTACGGTTCCATCGGGCCGCGCCCGGACCCGTACCCTGGAGGGCGCCATGACTGATACGACCGGTGCGCCCAGCCCCGCCCCCCGCCCCCGCCTCCGCGTCCTCGCCGCCATGTCCGGCGGCGTGGACTCCGCCGTCGCCGCCGCCCGCGCGGTGGAGGCGGGCCACGACGTCACCGGCGTCCACCTCGCCCTCTCGGCGAACCCGCAGTCCTTCCGCACCGGCGCCCGCGGCTGCTGCACGGTCGAGGACTCCCGCGACGCCCGCCGCGCCGCCGACGTCATCGGCATCCCCTTCTACGTGTGGGACCTGGCCGAGCGCTTCCGCCAGGACGTGGTGGAGGACTTCGTCGCCGAGTACGAGGCCGGCCGCACCCCCAACCCCTGCCTGCGCTGCAACGAGAAGATCAAGTTCGCCGCGCTGCTGGACAAGGCCCTGGCACTGGGCTTCGACGCGGTGTGCACCGGCCACTACGCCACCGTCGTCCTGCGGGAGGACGGCACCCGCGAGCTGCATCGCGCCACCGACATGGCCAAGGACCAGAGCTATGTGCTCGGCGTGCTGGACGAGCGGCAGCTCGCCCACGCCATGTTCCCCCTCGGCGACACCGCCACCACCAAGGAGGAGATCCGCGCCGAGGCCGAGCGCCGGGGCCTGGCGGTGGCGAAGAAGCCCGACAGCCACGACATCTGCTTCATCGCCGACGGCGACACCCAGGGCTTCCTGGCCAGGCACCTGGGCACCGCCGAGGGCGACATCCTCGACGAGGACGGCAACAAGCTCGGCACCCACACCGGCGCGTACGGCTTCACCGTCGGCCAGCGCAAGGGCCTGCGCATCGGCCACCCCGCCCCCGACGGCAAGCCGCGCTACGTGCTGGACATCTCCCCGGTGGACAACACCGTCACCGTCGGCCCGGCCTCCGCCCTGGACGTGGTCGCCCTCAGGGCGATCCGCCCCCGCTGGTGCGGCACCCCGCCCACCGGGCCGGGCACCTACACCGCCCAGCTGCGCGCCCACGGCGGTGAGACGCCGGTGACGGCCGAGCTCGTCGGCGGTCCGGACGGCGACGAGCTGCGCGTCGCCTTCACCGAGCCGGTGCGCGGTGTCGCCCCGGGCCAGGCGATCGTCCTCTACGACGGCACCCGAGTGGTCGGCTCGGCCACCATCGCCGCCACCGAGCGCCGCGCCGCTGCGGCCGCCGGCCGGTAACCCGTCTGCCGGCCAGGCGTCAGACCATCTCCAGCGGGCGGCGCGGGCCGTTCGGCAGTTCGACCCCGACCGCGTCGCCGGGGCGGACCACGCCGCCCGTCCGCACGACGCCCATGATCCCGGCCTTGCGCACCACGCGGCCCTCCTCGTCGCGGCTCACGACCTGCTTGAGCAGGCCCCGCCGGAAGCCGTCGATCTGGAAGCACGGGTTGCGCAGGCCGGTGACCTCCACGACCGCCTCGGCGCCGATGCGCAGCAGCGTGCCGGTGGGCAGGCCGAGCAGGTCGAGGCCGCGGGTGGTGATGTTCTCGCCCAGCTCGCCGGGCTTCACGGCGAAGCCGGCCTCGCCGACCTCGACGAACAGCTCCTCGTGGATCAGGTGGACCTGACGCAGGTTCGGCTGGGTGGGGTCCTTGGCGACGCGGGAGCGGTGCTTGACCGTCCGTCCGGCGTGCGCGTCCCCCTCCACCCCGAGCCCGGCCAGCAGCGTGACGCTCTCCCGGTTCGGCTTGCCGAACGAGTGCTCGCCGCTGCTGCTGACCGCGACCACGGTCCCTGTCCCGCTCATGGAGCGGCCCCCCTTCGCCGGTGGTGTGTACCGCCGGGAGCCTAACCCGGGCTCCCCACGGCGCGAAGGGCGCGGGCACCGGTCTCGCGCAGGTGCGCCACCAGTTCGGGAGGCCCGTGCACCTCGAAATCGCAGCCCAGCATGAGCAGCCGGGCCGCCAGCCACTGGAGGGTGTCGGTGTGTCCGCGCAGCAGGCAGCTCCCGGCGTCGACCGGCTCGACCTCGTCCGGGGAGGCGCCGAGCCGCCGGACGGCCTCGTCCGCCGGGACGCGCAGGGTGGCCCGGACCTCGTAGGTGGGCGAGAGGGAGAACAGCCTGCGGGTGACGAACGCGGCCGCGTCCCGCCCGGGCACCTCGCGCGGCGGCACCCGTACGCCCGTCGGGCGGGGGTCTGTGATCCGGTCGATGCGGAAGATCCGCCAGTCGCCGCGCCCGTTGTCGTACGCCAGCAGGTACCAGCGCCGTCCCGCCGCCACCAGCCGGTGCGGTTCGACCAGGCGCGCGCTCTCGGTGCCGTCGCCCGCCCGGTAGGAGAACCGCAGACGCTCGCGGCCGGCTGCCGCCCCGGCGAGCACCGCGAGGCCGTGCGGATCCACGCCCGGGCCCTCCGGGGGCGGGGCGGACACCGTGGCGGTCCGCAGCGTCCCGACCCGGTACCGCAGCCGAGCCGGGAGCACCTGCTCCAGCTTGGCCAGAGCCCGCACCGACGCCTCCTCGATGCCGTCCACCGGGTGGCCGGCCACGGTGCTGAGGGCGACCGCGATGGCCACGGCCTCCTCGTCGTCCAGCAGCAGCGGCGGCATGGCCTTGCCCGCGGCGAGCCGGTAGCCGCCCACGGCGCCCATGGCCGCGTCCACCGGATAGCCCAGTCCGCGCAGCCGGTCGACGTCGCGGCGGACGGTGCGGACGCTGACCTCCAGACGGGCGGCGAGTTCGCTGCCCGGCCATACACGCGGGGTCTGGAGCAGGGACAGCAGTCTCAGCAGCCTGGCCGGTGTGTCGGTCATGGCGCCCAGCATGCACCGGAAGTGGGACAGGTTCTGACCTGTATGCCGTCTAGCGTCGGTACGGCCGGCAGGGGTGCTGCCGGCCCCCTGACGAGGAGAAGGCCATGGGCAGCGAGGAGATCCGCCCCTTCCGCATCGACGTCCCCCAGGAGGACCTGGACGATCTGCGCGACCGCCTGACCCGGGCCCGGCTGCCCCGCGTGCTGCCCGGCGAGGGCTGGAGCCGGGGCGTCCCCGGGGCGTGGTTGGAGGAGGTGGCCGAATACTGGCGCGAAGGCTACGACTGGCGCGGCCAGGAGGCGCGGCTGAACGGCTTTCCGCAGTTCACCACCGAGATCGGCGGGCAGGAGATCCACTTCCTGCACATCCGGTCCGCCGAGCCCGGTGCACTGCCGGTCCTGCTCACGCACGGCTGGCCGAACTCCTTCGTGGAGTTCGCCGATCTCGTCGGGCACCTCACCGACCCCCGCGCGCACGGTGGTGACCCGTCCGGGGCGTTCCACGTGGTGGTGCCCTCCATCCCCGGTTTCGGGTTCTCCGAACCGCCGCGCGAGACCGGCTGGACCACCGCCCGGGTGGGACGGATCTGGGCCGGGCTGATGGACCGGCTCGGGTACGGCCGCTACGGCGTCCAGGGCGGAGACCTCGGGGCGTACATCGCTCCCGAGGCGGCGAGGGCCGCCCCGGGACGCGTCGCGGGCGTCTACGTCATCGGCGGGCTCGGCTTCCCCACCGAGGAGGACCTCCCCGGCATGACGCGGGAGGAGCGGGCTGCGTACGAGTGGCTCCAGGGGCAGGACTGGATGAACGGTGTGGACCACCACGCGCTGCTGCGCGCCGCGCCGCAGACCTTCGCCTACGGCTGGCACGACTCCCCGGTCGCGGCGCTGGCGTGGATGGCGCAGAAGTTCCACGAGTTCAACGCCTCCGGCAAGCCGCTGGAGGAGGTGATCGACCGCGACCTGTTCCTGACGAACGTGAGCCTGTACTGGTTCACCGGGACGTGGGGGTCCTCGTCCTGGCCCATGTACGACACACCCGGCGGTCTGGGCTGGCCCAGGGGGCAGAAGGCGGTGCCCACCGGCGTCTACAGCGGCATGCCCGGATTCCGCCGGCTCGCCGAGCGGCACAACACGATCGTCCACTGGCCCGAGGACAACCCCGGCGGCCACCACTTCACGGCGATGGACCTGCCGGACGCCCTGGCGGCCGACATGCGCCTGTTCTTCGGCAAGGTGCGCTGAAACCCTGCTCGCTCCGGCCGTGCCGGGCGGCTACCGCGCGAGGCGGTCGAACGCTCCGGCCTTCGCACCCCGCAGGAGGGCGCGGAAGGCGGCGCGGTCGGTGGTGAGGACGCGGCCGGGGTCGGTGCTCTCGCGGACGGCTATGCCGTCACCGTCGTCGGCTGCGGCCACCTCCACGCAGTTGTTGCCGCCCGCTTCGGAGAAGGACGACTTGGTCCAGACGAGTTCGGACACGGACGGCACCTCTCACAGGTCTCTGACGATCGCGCTGATGAAGTCCCTCGACGCCTCGGGCGACAACGCTGCTTCCTCGATCAGGTCCAACCGGCGGCGGAAATGCGCCAGTTGCGTTGGAGAGTCGATGAATACCGCGCCGGTGGGCGAGTCCATGTGCACGGTATCAAGGCGCGGGTTCGGCGCGTCGGCGTAGAGCACGGAGTCTCCGGCCATGGGGAACCCGCCTGCCCGGAACGGGATCACGAGGAAGGTGACGTTGTCGCGTTCCCCGTCCTCCAGCAGCCGGTTGAGCTGGGCGCGGGCGGTCTCCCTGCCGCCGAACTGCATCCTCGGGGCGGCCTCGTGGATCAGGCCACGTACGGGATCGCCCTGTCGCCGGTGACCACGGCCTGTCTGGCCAGACGGTGGGCCACGCGCAGCTCCACCTCAAGGCGGGGCAGTGGCGGTACGAGGAGTTCGAAGATCGCCCTCGCGTGGTCTTCGGTGTGGAACAGGCCCGGAAGATGGGCGGTTTGTACGGTGCGCAGCCGCAGCGCGTAGTGCTCGACCTCGGACACGTCGAGGAAGTCCGGCGGAACCTTGCCGCGGTACTCCTCCCACCAGTGGGTCCTCCGACCTCCGGTCATCTCGGCCAGGTCGTCGACGAGCGCCCGGTCGGCGCACTCGTAGATGCTGGCCAGGCGACGCAGGCGCTCCTCGCTGATGCCGAAACGACCCGCCTCGATGTTGGAGATCATCGTCCGGTTCGTCCCCAGCAGGCCGGCCGCGGTCTCCGCGGACATGCCGACCTCTTCGCGCAGCCGCCGCAGTTCGGCGCCGAAACGGCGCTGGCGGATGGTCGGGGTCTGCCTTGGTGCCATGTGCCTTCTCCTTGTCCGCGCACAGTCTGGCGATGTCCGGCGTGCCGGTCCACGCGATCAACAAGGGTTGATTCGTTCCAATCGGTTTGGTGGCACCCGTTATGAGTTCGGCTCTACGGTGAAACCCGCCAACGCGCCGTACCGCCGAGCGCGCAGCGGAAGCGCACCGTGTGCCCCGCCCGGGAGGGCGCACGGCAGGCCACCGCCCGCGTACCGGTGCCCGGCGGCGCGACCAGCCCTCCACACTCACCGGAGGGCCGCTTGAGCACGCCCCGTTCCCGAAGCCGATCCCGTTCGCCGAGCCCTGGGAGTACGAGCTGCGCTTCCCCCGCGACCCGCGTGGTCCGGGGATCGCCAGAAGGACCCTGCGGGCCGTACTGGCCGCGCATGGACTGCTCGAACTGGCAGGCCGCGCCGAGCTGCTGACCTCGGAGCCGGCCACCGACTCCGTCAGGTACACCGAGCACGCCGCCGCCGTGACGCTGCGGTGGCTCCATCCCGTCCTGCGGGTCAGCGTGTGGGACGCCGGGCCCGGCGGGGTGCCCGCGCCGTCCTCGTCCCCGCCGCCTCCCGACCGGGAGGGTGGGCGCGGGCTGCTCATCCTCGACGTGCTCGCCGACCGCTGGGGCGACTGCCCGGCCGGGGACGGGCCCGCCGGACCGGGCGGGCCGGTCGGCAAGACCGTCCGGTTCGAACTGCTCCGGGGCGGGCCCCGCACCCGTCCGACCTGGTGCCCGCCGCCTGACGGGGAGCCGACTGCGTCCGGCGGGCGGCGGGTCAGGTCCCGAGGAGGGCGGCGAGGGTGTCGCGCAGCGGGGTGGTGGGGCGGCCGATGAGGCGGGAGAGCTCGCCGGGGGTGTCGCCGAGCTGGCCCGCGGCGATGGCGGCGTCCGTCCCGGCGAGGAACCGGGCCGTCTCCTCGGGCAGTCCGGCGCCGGTGAGGGCCTTGGCGTACCCGTCCGCCGACAGGTCGCGGTAGACGACCTCGGTGCCGGTCAGATCGGTGAGGACGGCGGCGAAGTCGGCCATGGTCCAGGCGGTGTCGCCGGACAGCTCGTACACGGCGTCCGTGTGGGCTCCCTGGCCGTCGGTTCCCTCGTCGGCCAGGACGGCGGCGGCCGCGGCCGCGTAGTCGGCGCGGGAGGCGGACGCGATCCGGCCGTCTCCGGCGGCCCCGGCGATCACCCCGGTCCTCAGACCCTGGCGGGCGGCCTGCTCGTAGTTCTCGGTGTACCAGCCGTTGCGCAGCAGGCAGTGGGGCAGGCCGGAGTCGCGCAGGTACTCCTCGGTCTCGCGGTGCTCGGGCGCCACGGGGACGGTGGTGGTGTCGGCGTGCAGGACGCTGGTGTAGGCCAGCAGCTCCGCACCGGCCTCCCCGGCGGCGTCGATGACGGCCCGGTGCTGCGGGACGCGGCGGCCGACCTCGCTGCCGGAGACCAGCAGCACCCGCCGGGCGTCCTCGAACGCGGCGGCCAGGGTGCCGGGCCGGTCGTAGTCGGCCTCCCGCACCCGTACGCCCCGCCGGGCGAGGTCGGCGGCCTTCTCCGGCGAGCGCACGGCTGCGACGACCCGGGACGCGGGCACGCCGCGCTCCAGGAGGGCCTCGACGGTGAGACGGCCGAGCTGTCCGGCGGCTCCGGTGACGACGATCATGGTGTGCTTCCTTGCCGGGGGAGGGTGCCTGGGGCGGACGGGTACCACGCCTCCCCGGCGCCCATGCACTTGTCCGGTCCGCCGGGCGGGGGCTTGCCCGGGGCGCCCGGCGGGCACCCGATCGGATCAGCCGGAGGGTGCGGCGAAGGTGCCGCGCCCATACTGACGCCACCGGCCCGACCCCGAGCGACACGGAGGTCTCCATGGGAACCAAGACCCCAGCCGACTCCAGGCTCTCCCGGAACCGCGCCACCCTCGCCCACAAGGTGCGCTACGCGATCGGCCACCCCGGACGCGTCCCCGCCCATCTGCGCCGGGCAGCCCGGGACACCTGGCTGCGGGCGAGGTACCGCGACGACCACATCGGGTACTACCGGGCCGTGATGGCCTCCGACGCCGCCCGCAGCCCGGAGGCGGCGGTCGGCGGCAGGCCGTCGTACGAGCGGTGGCTGGCCATCGGGCGGATGCAGTTCGACTACCTGCTGGAGCACGGGCTGAGGCCGGACGACCGGATGCTGGAGATCGGCTGCGGCAACCTGCGGGCCGGCCGGCTGTTCATCGGCCATCTCCGGCCCGGCCACTACTACGGGATCGACATATCCCCCCACATCCTGATCGAGGCCAAGCGGACCGTCGTGCGCCACGGGCTCCAGGACAAACTGCCCCACCTGGCGATCGCCGACGACCTGACCTTCGACTTCCTGCCCGAGGGGCACTTCACGGTCGTCCACGCCCACAGCGTCTTCTCCCACTCCCCGCTGGACGTCATCGACCAGTGCCTGGAGAACGTGGGACGGATCCTCGCCCCGGGCGGCTTCTTCGACTTCACCTTCGACCGCACCGAGGGCCGCGAGCACCACGTGCTGCGCGAGGACTTCTACTACCGCACCGAGACGCTGACCGACCTCGCCGCCAGCCACGGCCTGACGGCGCGTCTCATGGACGACTGGGAGCGGCTCCCGCACGGCCAGTCCAAGATCCGCGTCACCCAGCCGGCGCCGGACCGGGCGGTGGGCGGGACGGAACCGGAGCGCAGCCCGGTGTAGCGCGCGCCGGGGCGGACGGCGGCGCGGTTCACGGTGCCGGGGCCGGGCTGCCCGCCCCTGCACCACCCGCACCGCCCCCGCCGTGCACGCCGTCCGCGCTCGCACCGTCCGCGCCCGTCCCGCACGGGTCCTCGCCGGCCAGCAGGGTACCCAGGCCCTCGCGGGTGGCGGCCACCACCACGCGGTCGCCCGCCGTCATCAGATAGCCGTCGTGCAGCCGCCAGGCGAGGTCGCCGGTGAGGGTGTAGGTGCGGGCGCCGGAGGTGAGGGAGCCCAGATCGGCGCGGCGGCGGTCGGGCGGGGCGGTGTCCAGGGCCAGGATCCGCCAGGAGCCGGGGCGGGACGCCTCACCGACGGTGCGGCCCTCCAGCAGCCGGTTGCCCGTCACCGACACCGCGGCGAAGACCAGCACCCGGCGGCCGACGGGGATGGCACCCAGCACCTGGCGGCCCATCATGGCCCCGGCGAAGGCCGGTGCCGCCAGCGCCGAGACGCTGCGGCTGCGGGTCTGCGCGCCGGGGTAGGTGTCGCGCAGCGTGCGGTAGACGGTGGCGGCGAACTCGTCGTCGAACAGGCGCATCACCACCCGCAGGCCGGGGTTGACCTGGCGGGCGTAGAGCGTGGCCTCCAGGTTGGTGCCGCTGTCGCTGGTCAGCGCCAGCAGGGCGCGGCTGCGCGCTATCCCCGCGTCCTCCAGCACCCCGCCCTCGGTGACGTCGGCGACCAGGGTCGGCACCCGGCGCGCACGGGCGGTGGCGATGCCGCGCGCCTCGTCGTCGCGCTCGATGCACACCACGGGGATGCCCAGCTCCAGCAGCTGGTCCAGCACACGGGTGCCGACCTTGCCCAGGCCCAGCAGGACGACGTGCTTCTCGATGCCGTGCGGCGGGGGCGGCAGGGTGGCCGCCCGGCGGAAGGTGCCGTAGCTCTCCAGCACGACGGCGACCATCAGCGGCAGCAGCGCGGTGCCCGCCAGTCCGCCCAGCAGTTGCAGGATCTGCTCCCCGGTGCTGCCCTCCAGTTCGGGCTCGTTGATGGACATGACGTTGAGCAGGGTGATGTAGGCGGCGTGCAGCGGCGTCTCGCGGGTGACGTACCAGTTCGCGGCGGCCAGCAGCACGACCACCGCGGTGAGCCCGAGCAGGGCGGCCCGCAGCTTCCGGGAGAAGAAGCTGCCCACCGGTAACCGCGGCACGCGGGGAGCGGGGGCGCCGGCCCGGTCGGGGCGGCGGGTGATCGCCTCCAGGACGACGGTGCCGCGCTCGTCCGGCAGCCCTTCCAGCTCGCGCGGGTCGGGCAGCAGCACGGGGCCGTCGTGGTCCTCGGGGTCGGTGTAGACGTCGCCCTCGTCGGAGTCCGGGGAGTCGGGCAGCAGGGCCAGGGTGCACAGCGGATCGCGGCGGTCGGCGGTGCCCACGGTGCGCTCCTTGGCCCGCAGCAGCAGTCCGCCGGCGTGGATCACCTTGCTGGTGCCGACCACGGCCGCCGCCACCATGGAGGGGGCGGCGGTGTCCGCGTCGGACAGGACGGTGGTGGAGGCGTCCACGGCCGTCTGGTCCAGGCCGGGGACGCGGGCGGCGATGGTCCGGTCGAGCAGGTCCTCCAGATAGCGGCCCAGGGTCCGGTTGAACATCCGGATGACCAGGCGCAGTTCGGGGTTGATACGGCGGGCCCGCAGCGCGGTGTGGATGTTGAGCTGGTCGTCGCCGGAGGTCAGCGCCAGCGCGGCGGCGTGCTCGATGCCCGCCTGCCGCAGCGCCTCGTCGTCGGGTACCTGGGCCTCCACCGCCCGTACGTCCAGGTGCCGGTCGCCGACCAGCGCGGCGATCTGCGGGCCCTGGTCGCCGCCGCGCAGCGAGGGCAGGACGACGGTGACCTTCTGGCCGTAGACGGAGGCGAGTTCGAGCACCAGCCGCTGGGACAGGGAGTTGTCGCCGCACACGACCATGTGGCCGGACAGACCGGCCGGTTCGCTCCGGCGCCCGTCCTGCGGCGGGACGGCCGGCCCCGGCACGGGGGGAGGGGGTGGAGGGGGCGAGGTGACCATGACACCTCATTCGACCACGTCCGGCGGTCACCCGGGGGACGAGGCGTCACAGATTCGTTATGAACGTTACTTCTATTCATCTGTTCGAAGCGTGTGTAACGTCTGTTACCTCATTCGAGGACACCGAGGGGACCATCCATGCGTAGATCACTGGCGCTCGGCGCCGTCGTGCTGTGCGGAGCGTCGCTGACCGCCTGCGGCGGTGGCGCCGAACCGGCGACCGCGGAAGGCACCCGGCCGGCGAAGGTCGCGGGCGTCACCGTCGAGACCGACCCGGAGCTGCACGACAGGCTCCCCGAGCAGATCAGGAAGGCGGGGAAGGTCCGCGTCGCCTCCGACGTGCCCTATCCGCCCTTCGAGATGTTCGAGAAGGAGGGCGGTACGCGGATCACCGGCCTCGACTACGACCTGGGTCAGGCGCTCGGCGCCAGGCTCGGCGTCGAGTTCGACTTCACGCCCCAGAAGTTCGACGGCATCGTCCCGGCGATCCAGGCGGGCAAGTACGACGTGGCCATCTCCGCCATGACCGACAACAAGCAGCGCCAGAAGGTGGTCGACTTCGTCGACTACTCGGTCTCCGGCACCGGCATCCTCGTGCGCGAGGGCAACCCGGAGAGGATCCGCACCGCACTGGACCTGTGCGGACTGCGGGTCGCCGCCCAGGCCGCCACCAACCAGGCCGACTTCGTCCAGGAACTCGGACCGGAGTGCGCGAAGGCAGGCAAGGGGAAGATCGACCTCCAGACCTACCCCAAGGACTCCGACACCCAGCTCGCGCTCAGCAGCGGCAAGGCCGACGCCGCCGTCATCACCAAGCCGGCCGCCGGGTACATCGCCAAGACCGCCGGCGACGGCTCCACCTTCGACCTGGTCGACGACCCCGAGGCGAAGGGCGGTTACAACGCCTCGCCCAACGGCATCGCCGTCAGCAAGAGGCTGCCGGAGCTGACCGACGCCATCCAGGCCGCCCTCCAGCAGCTCATCGACGACGGCACCTACGGGAAGATCCTCGACAAGTACGGCGTCCGCTCCATCGGCGTGGAGAAGGCCACCAAGAACGCGGCGGTGGACTGACATGGCCTCCTCCACCGCGGTCACCGCCCACCACCACGACCCGCCGGCGCAGCAGGGCGTCCAGGAGCTGCGGACCGTGCCCGTACGCCACTGGGGCCGCTGGGCGGCGGCCGCCGCCGCGCTCACCGCGGGCGGCGGCACCCTGTGGTCGCTGGCGAAGAACCCCAACCTCGACTGGCCAACCGTCGGCGACTACCTGCTGCACGACCTGGTGTTCAGCGGACTGTGGACCACCGTGTGGCTGACGGTGGCCTCCATGGTCATGGGCCTGGTCGGCGGCACCGTCGTCGCCGTCATGCGGCTGTCGGACAACCTGGTGCTGTCCTCGCTGGCATCCCTGTTCGTCTGGGTCTTCCGCGGCACCCCGATCCTGGTGCAGATCATCTTCTGGGGCTACATGGGCGCGTTCTACGAGCAGGTGATGATCGGCATCCCGTTCACCGACGTCACCTTCTTCTCCGCCCCCACCTCGGAGCTGGTCACCCCGACGATCGCCGCGCTCCTCGCGCTCGGTCTCAACGAGGTCGCCTACGCCTCGGAGGTCATACGCGGCGGCATCCAGTCCATCGACAAGGGGCAGACCGAGGCCGCCCACTCCCTGGGCATGCGGCCGGGCATGACGCTGCGCCGGATCGTGCTGCCCCAGGCGATGCGGGTCATCGTGCCGCCCATGGGCAACGACACCGTCACCATGCTCAAGACCACCGCCCTGGTCTCGGTGATCGCCGGACACGACCTGATGTCCAACATCCAGGACGTCTACGCCCAGAACTACAAGGTCATCCCGCTGCTGGTGGTCGCCGCGATCTGGTACCTGGTGCTGGTCTCGCTGCTGAGCGTCCCGCAGTCCTGGCTGGAGCGCCGCTACGGGCGGGGCGCCGGCGCCGGCGACTCCCCGCTGCGGCGACTGCTGTCCGTACGCCGGCCCGTCCGGCCCGTGAAGGGAGCGAACCGGTGAGCGGCGCACCCATGGTCCTCGCCGAGGGCGTCCGCAAGCGCTTCGGCCGCACCGAGGTGCTCAAGGGCATCGACCTGGAGGTCGGCGCCGGGCAGGTGTGCTGCCTGCTCGGCCCGTCCGGCTCCGGCAAGTCCACCTTCCTGCGCTGCGTCAACCACCTGGAACGGGTGGACGGCGGCAGCCTCACCGTGGACGGTGAGCGGATCGGGTACCGGCGCCGCGGCTCGGTGCTGTACGAGCTCAAGGAGCGCGAGATCGCCGCCCAGCGCCGCGACATCGGCATGGTCTTCCAGCGCTTCAACCTCTTCCCGCACATGACCGCGGTGGAGAACGTCATGGAGGCGCCGGTGCGGGTGCGGCGCGAGTCCAGGGCGGCGGCCCGGGAGCGGGCCCTGAGGCTGCTGGACCGGGTCGGGCTCGGCGACCGGGCCGGCAACTACCCCTCCCAGCTCTCCGGCGGCCAGCAGCAGCGCGTGGCCATCGCCCGCGCGCTGGCGATGGAGCCCAAGCTGATGCTCTTCGACGAGCCCACCTCCGCGCTCGACCCGGAGCTGGTCGGCGAGGTGCTGGACGTCATGCGCGGGCTGGCCGAGGACGGCATGACGATGATCGTCGTCACCCACGAGATCGGCTTCGCCCGGGAGGTCGCCGACACCGCCGTCTTCATGGACGACGGCGTGGTCGTCGAGTCCGGCCACCCGCGCGACGTGCTGACCTCGCCCCGGCGCGAGCGCACCCGCTCCTTCCTGGCCAAGGTCCTGTGAGCGCCCCGGCACACCGCCGGCCCACCGCCGCGCACCTGCGCGCGGCGGTGGAGAGGCGCTACCCCGCGTTCCTGGCCGACCTGGAGCTGATGACGGGCGTCGACAGCGGGTCGTACGACAGCGAGGGCGTCGGCGCCGTCGGCGCGATGGCCGCGGAGCGGCTGCGAGGACTGGGCTTCACGGTGCGGTCCGTGCCGGTGGGCTCCGCGCCGGACGGCCGGCGGCTGGGCGACGCCCTGGTCGCCCGCCGGGCCGGCCGGGCACCCGGCGGCAGACGGCTGCTGCTGATGGCCCATCTGGACACCGTGTACGAGGCCGGCACGGCCGCCGCCCGCCCCCTGCGGACCGAGGACGGCACCGCGTACGGTCCCGGCGTCTGCGACGACAAGGGCGGCCTGCTGCTGGGCGTCGCCGCGATCGGCGCCCTGCTGGACCTGGGCGCCGAGGACTGGGGCGAACTGGTCTTCCTGTGCACCCCGGACGAGGAGATCGGTTCGCCCGGCAGCCGGCCCCTGACCGAAGCCCTGGCCAAGGAGGCCGACTTCGGCCTCTGCCTGGAGTGCGCGCGTGAGAACGGCGACCTGGTCACCGCCCGCAAGGGCGTGGTCGACCTGCGCCTGACCGTGCGCGGCCGGGCCGCGCACAGCGGCGTCGAACCGGAGCGCGGCGCCAACGCGGCCCTGGCCGCCGCCCACCTCCTCATCGCCGTCCAGGGACTGGGCGGCGGCCCCGGCGGCACGACCGTCAACGTCGGCCGGGTGCGGGCCGGTTCGCGGACCAACGTGGTCTGCGACGAGGCGGTGCTCGACGTGGAGGTGCGGTCCGCCACCCGCGACGGCCTGTGGGACGCCCGCCGCGAGATCGCGCGGCTGGCCTCCCGCACCTGGGTGGAGGGCACCTCGGTGGAGGTTGCCGAGGGGGAGGAGTGCCCGCCCCTGGAACGCACCCCGCAGGTGGCGGACCTGGCGGACCTGGCCCTGGCCCTGGCCGCGGAACTCGGCGTCCGGGCGGGCGCCGCCGCGACCGGGGGCGTCGCCGACGCCAACTTCGCGGCCGGCACGGGACTGCCGGTCCTGGACGGCCTCGGGCCGGTCGGCGGCGGCGACCACAGTCCCGGCGAGTGGCTCGACCTGTCCAGCGTCGTCCCCCGCGGCGCACTGCTGGCCGCCCTGATCTCCCGGCTGGGCACCGGGGGCGCCGGCTGACGGCCCGCCC